>NZ_JACVVF010000031.1:0-59939 GCF_016648095.1 Pseudomonas sp. S32 | reverse complement strand
TTTTTGCCGCCCGGGTGGTGTGGGGGGGGGGGGGGGCCGGCGTGGCGCCCCCTCCCGGTTCACGTTCCTCGCGGCTTGGCCCGCGCAGTGGCCTCGGCCACCAAAGGGTCGTCCGGCCAATAATGCTTGGGGTACCGCCCCTTCAAGTCCTTTTTCACCTCGGCATAGGTTGTCCGCCAGAAGTTGGCCAGGTCCTGCGTCACCTGCACGGGCCGCCGCGCAGGCGAAAGCAGGTGCAGCTTCACCTGCTGGCGGCCATTGGCAATGCGTGGGGTATCCGCCAGGCCGAACAGCTCCTGCAGCCGTACGGCCAGAATCGGCGGGTTTTCGCTGTAGTCCAGGCGAATACTGGAACCTGACGGTACACGCAGGTGGGCCGGGGCCTGCTCTTCCAGCCGCTGAGGCAGCGGCCATGGCAACAGGTTGCGCAGCAGCGCTGGCAAGTCCAGGGCAGCAAAATGGCTCAAACGCGAGACTTTACCCAGGTAGGGCTGTAACCAGTCTTCAAGGCAGTCGAGCAAGGCCTGGTCGGTGAGGTCCGGCCATTCGCTGCTCGCGCTCTGGGCCATGTCCAGCTGGCGCAACAACGCCACCCGGGCTTGCCACTGGCGCAGGTCAGGGGTCCAGGGCAACAGGTTCAAGCCCTTGCGCCGCACCAGCCCAAGCAATGCCCGAGTGCGTGCGTCGTCGTCCAGGCCAGGCAGCGGTTCGCGGCTGAGTATCAGCTCCCCCACTTTTACCTGCCGCTCGGCACGCAACACCTGCTCCCGCTCATCCCAATCGAGAACGTCCACCCGCTGCACCTGGTCGGCCAGCACATCGTCCAGCAGGGCGGGGTCGAACTCGGCAGCCAGGTAGATCCGTTCCTCCCGCTGGCCCTGGCGGCTACCCAGGTCCGCGACCACCAGCCACGGGCATTTCATCAGCGCGTCAGTTTCGGCAAACAGGGCGGCACGGCCATTGGCCAGCCGGTACTCCGCACTGCCTTCGCGGCGCTGTTGGGCAATGCGGTCGGGGTAGGCGCATGCCAGCAGCGCGCCCAACCAGCGCGGATGATCGGGGTCAGCCACGGCGTGACGGGCATTACCTTGCAAGAGGTTGCGGTACTGGCGCGACAGCTGCCGGGCACGTTGCACGCCGCCCTGGCCACTACGGCCGGCGTTGTGCTCACCGCCGACCAGCGCCAGCCGGCTGTGCAGGTCTGCACCGCCGCCGCGCTGGATATCCCGCTCCCCCAGCAGCGCGGCCACGTCACAGGCCATGCGCGACAACCCCAGGGCTTGCCCGCGCAGCAGCAGGTGAGCGATGCGTGGGTGTGCGGGCAACTCGGCCATCGCCTGGCCGTGCTCACCCAGGTGGCCCTGGCTGCCCGGTTTGAACGCCCCCAGCCGCTGCAGCAGGTCCTGAGCCTGGGCGAACGCGGCGGTGGGCGGCTGGTCGAGCCAGCACAGTTGGCCAGGTGTCACCCCCCAACGGGCCAGTTGCAAGGCCAGGCCAGCCAGGTCGGCCTGCAGAATCTCCGCACTGCCATGGGCGGCCAGTTGGTCGTGCTGGGCCTCGGACCACAGGCGGTAGCACACGCCGGGCTCCAGGCGCCCCGCGCGGCCCGCACGCTGCGTGGCACTGGCCCGGGAAATGCGCTGGGTATCCAGGCGGGTCATGCCGCTGCCTGGGTCGAAGCGCGGCACCCGCGACAGCCCGGCATCAATGACCACGCGTACGCCTTCGATGGTCAGGCTGGTTTCGGCGATATTGGTTGCCAGCACCACTTTGCGTCGCCCGTCCGGGGCTGGGTTGATCGCTGCCCGCTGGGCACTGAGGTCCAGTTCACCGTGCAACGGGCACAGCAAAACCTCGGGGCGATCCGCCAAGGCCTCCTCCAGGCTCTGATGGACGCGGCGGATCTCCGCCTGCCCCGGCAGAAAGACCAGAAGGCTGCCGGCCTGGTCGGCCAGGGCATTGAGCACACTGTCGACGACCCGAGGCTCGATGAACTCACCCGGCTGAAACGGCCGCCCCCAGCGGATGTCCACGGGGTACATGCGCCCCTGGCTGCTGACCACCGGCGCGTCGCCCAGCAGCCGTGACAGGCGCTCCCCCTCAAGGGTGGCCGACATCAGCAGAATCTTCAGCGGCGGGTCGTCACGCAGTAGCTCCCGACCATTCAGGCCAAGGGCCAGGGCCAGGTCGGCATCCAGGCTGCGCTCGTGGAATTCGTCGAAAATCAGCAACCCCACCCCCTCCAACGCGGGGTCGGCCTGCAAGCGGCGGGTCAGGATGCCCTCGGTCACCACTTCGATGCGCGTAGCAGGCCCTACCTTGCTGTCCAGCCGAATGCGGTAGCCCACCGTTTCGCCCACCTTTTCCCCCAGCTCGCTGGCCAACCGCTCGGCAGCAGCCCGAGCTGCGAGGCGGCGCGGTTCGAGCATCAGGATCTTCTGGGTGCCCAGCCAGGGTTCATTCAGCAATGCCAATGGGACACGGGTGGTCTTGCCGGCGCCGGGCGGTGCTTCGAGCACCGCTTCGTCACGGGTTTGCAAGGCCTGGCGCAGCGCAGGCAAAACGGCATCGATCGGTAAAGAAATCATGGTGGCCCTCGAACAGTGACGCGAGTATAACGGCGAACCGACCCTGCTCTATCATGGTCTTAGCTGTTGGTTGCGGGCGCCTTGCCTGCCCTGCTGAATGCCCTCCGGAGATCTACATGCGCATCCCATCCCGCGTAATCGGTGGCGCCCTCGTCGTCACCCTGCTGACCCAGCTGACGGCTTGCGGCACGATTTTCTACCCAGACCGTCGCGGCCAGATCGACGGCAAAGTCGACCCGGCCATTGCCGTGCTCGATGCCATCGGCATTCTGTTCTACGTGATCCCGGGGCTGGTCGCCTTTGGCGTCGACTTCGCCACCGGTGCCATCTACTACCCCCGTGGCGAAACCGCCCAGGTAGACCCCGCCAAGCTGCGTAATGCCATCACCCCGGACGGCAAGGTGGACAACCTGAAGCTGCAAGCCATTCTTGAAAGCGAACTGGGCCAGCGCCTGCCGCTGGACGACCCACGGCTTATCCAGCACCGCGGCAGCGCGGAGCAACTGGCCAGCCTGGGCCTGGCACCTGCAGCCTGACCCCGCGAGGCCCTGCCATGACGACCCCGGCCGAACACCAGCGCCTGCTGCGCCTGGCTACCCGCGCCTCGTTGGCAGTAGCCAGCATTCTGGTGGTGAGCAAGGCGCTGGCCTGGTGGCTGAGCGGTTCGGTCAGCCTGCTTGCCGGGCTGACCGACTCGGCACTGGATGCAGTGGCTTCCTTGCTCAACCTGCTGGCCGTGCACTATGCGCTGCGGCCTGCCGATGACGACCACCGCTTCGGCCACGGCAAGGCCGAAGCCCTGGCCGGCATTGCACAAGCGCTGTTCATCGGCGGTAGTGCGGTGCTGATCGGCCTGCAGGCGGTCGAGCGCCTGCAGGCACCGCAACCCTTGGGTGACACGGCCGTGGGTATCGCCGTGATGCTGTTGTCGCTGGCACTCACCGTCGCGTTGCTCGCCTTGCAGCGCAAGGTCATCCGGGTGACGGGCTCCACGGCAGTGCGCGCCGACTCGCTGCATTATCGCTCCGACCTGCTGCTCAACGGCAGCATCCTGCTGGCCTTGCTGCTGGCCCGTTTCGGCTGGCCACAACTTGACGCCTTGTTCGGCCTGGGCATCGCTTTCTACATCTTGTGGAGCGCCTTGCAGATTGCCCGTGAAAGCACGGCCATCCTCATGGACAAGGAACTGCCGGGTGATGTCAGCGATGACATGGCCCGCCGAGTGCTGGCTATCGACGGGGTACAGGGGGTGCACGACCTGCGCACGCGCATGTCAGGCAACCAGTGGTTCGTGCAGCTGCACATCGAACTACCCGGCCAGTTGCCTCTGCACCAGGCCCACAGCTTGTGCGTGCAGGCCTCGGAGGTGATCCGCCAGCATTACCCGAAGGCGGATGTGATCGTGCACGCCGACCCTCTTTGACAGGCGGGCCTCAGTTGATGCTGTAACCCCTGCCGCTGAAGCAGGCGCCCAGCGCCCGGCGGTAGTTATCCACAACCGGCGCCGGGGGCGCATAAGCTGCGGTGGCGGGGTCGAAGCCTGACTGGCTGACTGCCCAGCGGTGGCACTGGTAACGGTCCTGCTCCTGCTGCTGTGGGCCCTGGCCGTACATCGGGTAGGCCACCACGTCGTACCCGCCCTGTTCTGCCGGCCCAGGCCCAGGCGGCGCGACGGCAGGTGGGTTGACCACCACGTACTGGCGGCTGTCATCCAGGTATTGGTAGTAGGTATCGGCCACCAGGTAGAACAGTGCGCCGTCCCGTGTCACCTCCCGGGCATAGGGCGGCAGGTAGTCCACACGCACCCCGTGGGGCGGTGCCACCACGATGTATTCCCTGCCGTGTGGGCGGTACCAATACCCGCCGGAGTAGAAGTAGTCCCGGCCGCCGTAGGGCACCTTCCAGTACTGGTCAGGGAAGCGCTCCACGGTCTGCCCCGGCCGGTACCGGGGCCCAGGGCCCCAACCGCTGCCCTGCCCGTCGGGCCGGCCATGCCAGCCTTCACCAGGGCCATCGCCACGCCACGGTCGGTCGTCGCCGTGTCGCCGCGGAATATCCTGGTAATAGCCCGGGCGTGGCGGCTGGGTTTGCTGCACTTCATCGCGTGAATTCAGCGCCCGCCCTGGCGCAGGGGCAGGCGCAGCGCCGGGCCCAGCCTCACCGGGTGGCTGCGGGCCGGGTGCGCCCGGGCCCTCGCCCGGCCCGGCGGCCACAGCGCCCAGGCTGACGCCCAAGCCCAGCAAACCCACACCTGCCCACAGCCGAATACGCGACTTCATGGTATGCCTCTCGGTTGAAAAAACGGCTAGCGACGACAGTCTACCGCGCTGGCTGGGCAGGCCCATTAAATTTTCGGCCATGAAAAATGTGCACCATGAAGTAGTTTGTGAGGCTGAGCAGCGGCGTGAAAGGCCTTGCGGGGCAACAGGTTAGCCAAGATTTCGGTCTCTATGTGCTCCTGCCGCTTTTCGAGCTAGGCGCCGCATAGGGGCTTCGAGGAGGAAAATGCAGGAGCGTCGCAGCGGGAGAGAAAAAGCGCAGCCGTACGCTGCGCTTTTTGTCGTGCGCTGATCGTGGCTATCACAGCCAGGCGCATTTCGCCTTACTTCACTTTCCGCACTTCGGTCGCAGCAGGCGACAGCACGGAACCATCGTTGGCCTGTGGCGCCATGCGAGCAATCGGCTTGCCGGTGCGAGTTTCGATCAGCACCGAATGGCGTTCGCCGCGCTCGAACAGATGCTGTTCGCCCCACTGGCGCAGCGCCACTACCACGGGGAACAGGTTTTCCCCCTGCGGCGTCAGCACGTACTCCTGATAAGCCGTGCCATCCGAGGCATCCCGTGTGTCGAGGATGTCCGATTCGACCAGTTTGCGCAGGCGGTCGGACAGGATGTTACGGGCCATGCCCAGGTTGCGCTGGAAGTCGCCAAATCGGTGAGTGCCATCGAACGCATCGCGTACGATCAGCAGCGACCAGCGATCCCCCACCACATCGAGGGCGCGAGCAACGGGACAGGGTTCGTCGTTGGTAGTGCGGCGCGGCATGACTTCTCCAAATAGATAGCAACACCCAGGCTTTCTGGTTGCATTTTAAAACCACGTGCCTTAGCATTCAATCGGTTTTGTTTTGCAACTAGGTTGCATGGATCGTGGCGCATGAAGTCATCCCGAACTGCCGATATGCCGTGCGGCCTTGTGCTGCTGTTTGCCGCTGCCAGTGGCCTGAGTGTGGCAAATGTGTACTACGCGCAGCCACTGCTGGATGCGTTGGCCCGCGACTTCGACATCAGCCATGCCGCCGTGGGATGCGTGGTGACGGCCACCCAGATCGGCTGCGCCCTGGCCCTGTTGTTGCTAGTGCCGCTGGGGGATCGTGTCGAGCGCCGTCGCTTGATGGCGGTGCAACTGCTCGGCTTGGTAGTGGCATTGGCGATGGTCGGCATTGCACCGTCTGCGCCTGTGCTGCTGACGGGCATGCTGGCGGTGGGGCTGCTGGGCACGGCGATGACTCAGGGGCTGATCGCCTATGCGGCCAGTGCCGCCTCGCCCCACGAGCAAGGGCGGGTCGTCGGCGCCGCACAGAGTGGCGTGTTCATAGGCCTGCTGCTCGCCCGCGTGTTCGCAGGGGGCGTCAGCGATCTGGCGGGCTGGCGCGGCGTGTATTTTTGCGCCGCCGTGCTGATGCTGATGATCGCGCTACCGCTGTGGCGGCTGCCTGCCTTGCCGTTGCCTGCCAATCCCATGCCTTACCCGCGTCTGATCACCTCCATGCTGACGCTGCTGAGGGAAGAAAAGGTCTTGCAAGTGCGCGGCATGTTGGCGCTGTTAATGTTCGCCGCGTTCAACATCTTCTGGAACGCGCTGGTGCTGCCGTTGAGCGCGGCGCCATATCGCTTTTCGCACACTGCCGTCGGTGCATTTGGCCTGGTCGGGGTTGTGGGCGCCCTGGCCGCTGCGCGTGCCGGACACTGGGCCGACCGTGGCCATGCCCAACGAACCAGCGCGGCCTCGCTCACCGTATTGCTGCTGGCCTGGTGGCCGCTGTCACTGATGGAATGGTCGTTGTGGTCGCTGGTGATCGGCATCGTGCTGCTCGACCTGGGTGGCCAGACGCTTCACGTCACCAACCAGAGCCTGATCTTCCGCACGCGCCCCGAAGCCCACAGCCGGCTGGTCGGCCTCTACATGCTGTTTTACGCGGTCGGTAGCGGACTGGGCGCCATCGGCACCACCGTCACTTATGCCCATGCGGGTTGGCAGAGCGTGTGCTTGCTGGGCGCGGCGGTTAGTGCGCTTGCGCTGTCGTTTTGGTGGCTGACACGGAGGATGACTCCGCAGGCTGCGGCTCAGGTATAACACAGGAATGGACGAAACCTCGATGGACGAACTGGAACTGCTGACCCAGGCCGATGCGCGCGGCCGCCGCTACACCGAGGGCCACGGCCATCGCCGGGTGTTTCCTTCGGATGAAGCGATTGCCGCGTTGAGTGCCTTCGACGAACCGCTGCCCGAGCAGGGTCGGCCCGCTGAAGACACGCTGGCGCTGTTAGACGATGTGGGGTCGCCTGCGACCACTGCGTCCAATGGCCCACGCTATTTCGGGTTCGTGATCGGCGCCGCCTTGCCAGTCGCCGCAGCGGCTGAACGGCTGATGCTGGCTTGGGATCAGTGCGCCTCGACCTTCGACAACTCACCTGTCTCGGCAACTCTGGAGCGGGTGGCCGCCCGCTGGGTGCTCGAAGCGCTGGATCTGCCGCGTGAAAGCGCGGTGGGCTTTGGGACCAGCGCCACGGCCTGCACGCTGACGGCCCTGGCCGCCGCACGGCGGGAGCTGCTGGCACGTGTGGGGTGGGACTTTGACGGCCAGGGCCTGCACGGCGCACAGGAAATCCGGGTGGTGATTTCAGAACTGGCCCATATCACGGTCAAGAAAGCATTGCGGGTACTGGGTTTCGGCCTGAACCGGATCGTCCATGCCCCAGTCGATGCCCAGGGCCGGGTGGATGCTGGCCGCCTGCCGCCTCTGGATGAACGCACCATCCTCTGCCTGCAAGCGGGCGAAGTGAACACAGGTGCATTCGATCCCTTTGAGCAAATCATTCCGCGCGCCAGAACGGCCGGTGCATGGGTGCATGTGGATGGTGCTTTCGGCCTGTGGGCACGGGCCTCATCCCTGTCTCACCTGACCCGGGGCATCGAACAGGCCGATAGTTGGACGACCGACGCGCACAAATGGCTGAACACGCCTTACGACTGTGCCATGACCATCTGCCGCGATGCACGGGCGCTGACCGAAGCCATGAGCAGCGATGCCGTTTACTCCAGCGCAAGTACAGATGCGCAGAAGAACCTGACCCTAGAGTTCTCGCGCAGGCCGCGCGGCATCCCGGTTTGGGCGGCATTGCGAAGCTTGGGACGCGAAGGTGTCGCCGAACTGGTGGAGCGGCATTGCGCACAAGCACGCCGCATCGGCGATGGCCTGACGCGGGCCGGATTCGAGGTGCTCAACACCGTGACGCTCAATCAGGTGCTGTTCCGCTGCGCCACGGACGAACATACGCTGGCGGTGCGCGCGGCGGCGCAGCAGTCCGGCGAAGCATGGTTTGGGGGAACGGCTTGGCAAGGACGGCCCGCGATGCGGATCAGCGTATCGTCTTGGCGCACAGAGGAGGCCGATGTTCAGGCACTCATTAGCCTGCTGCTGACACTTCATGCTGGCAATTAAACAAGACAGTGGAGTTTCGTCATCTTCGCTGCTTCCTGGCAGTTGCCGAAGAGCTGCACCTTGCTCGTGCTGCCGAGTGGCTGCACATCGAACAATCGCCGCTGCCGCGTGCCATCACGGAACTGGAAGAAGACCTGGGCACGCGACTGTTCATCCGCTACTCGCGTAACACCCGCTTGTCACGGGCCGGGCAGATGTTCCTGAAGCACGTCCCGCGCATCTTCGCCGCCACATAGCAAGCCCGCGAGAGCGTCAAGGCCCTCGCAGCCGGCTACGACGGCCAATTGCGCGTCGCGCTGTCCGATGGCATCACACCGCCGCGCCTGAGTGCCTTCATGATGCAGTGCCGCGAGGGTGATCCAGAGGTCCACATCCACCTGGTCGAAGTGCCGCTGTCGCAGTAGATCTAGGGTCTGCACAATGACCTGTACGACGTGGGGTTCGCGCAGTCGGATGAAAGTGCTGCAAGGCGTCCGCCTCGGTCAGCACGCCGTACTGCTTCCATGCCGGTTCGTGGTGGAGCAGGCGGTTGCGGAAGTCACGCAGCGTGGCGACCAGATCACGCACGTGAGCCAGCATTGCGCCCGCCTGATGCATCGGCCAGGAGTTCGACGGCTTGCGCCTGGGGTTGCGCCGCATCGACGGCGGACTTGGTGAGCTTGATCTTTGCCATGTTGACTTCTCGGAATGGCCCGATTCCCGGAAGTCTCATAGGAGCCTTCGGTGGGGAAATCGGGTCAGGTTTCGAAAAGCACCGGCATATGGTGAACGTGCCTAAGCTATTGATAAACCCGTTGTATCGAGCTTCTGCGTAGTCCAGCGAAATGCGGTACTGGAGTGATGGTGAAATGAAAAAAGGGAGGCCACTGGGGCCTCCCTTCAGGAATTGTCGTCCGTGCTCGGCGCTTGTGGCCCCGGCTCACCTCACACCCTCTTCTGGAGGGTGCGTAGCCCGGGGGCCTGGCACATCCTGTTGGATGGCTGGCCGCGACCGCCCGCCTAGGGCGCGTCGCCGTGGACTGATGTCCGGGCAGTGATTCTGTGGATAAAGATACCGGGGCAGAGCCGGCAGAGGATTGCGAAGATTGCTCGGATAAATAGCACTTGCGCAATTTTTTACCCTGGATTGATAATTCGCCGCAATCTGAAAAGAAAAGGATCAACACGTGAGCAAACTCGACCGCTACGACCTGAGCATCCTCGCCGAATTGCAGCGCGATGCCCGCATCTCCAACCAGGAACTGGCCGAGCGCATCGGCCTGTCGCCCTCGCCCTGCTCGCGTCGGGTCAAACAGCTGGAGGACGATGGCTACATCTCCCGGCAGGTGGCCTTGCTCGACCGTAAGAAGCTGGGCCTGAGCCTGACCGCCTACGTGCTGATCGGCATGGACCGGCACACGCCCGAACGTTTCGAAACCTTCGAGGCGGCCATCCGCAACCTGCCGCAAGTGCTCGAATGCAGCCTGGTGACCGGCATGGATGCCGACTACCAGCTCAAGGTGGTGGTGCCCGACATGGACCATTACCAGAAGCTGTTGCTGGGCAGCCTGACGCGGATCGAAGGCGTTACCAGCGTGCGCTCGAGCTTCGTACTGAACCAGGTATTGGCCAGTACCGAGCTTCCATTGACCCACCTGCGGTAAATGCCGTTGAGCCTGGGCGTATAATCGCCCGCTCAGCCTACCTGGAGAACCCTGATGGATCCTGCCGTATTCGAAGAATGGATGATGATCATCCTGGTCACCGTGTTGATCGGTTTCATGGGGTTCATCGTGTGGGACCTAGCCAAGAAATCCAAGGCCGGGCGGTTCGGCACCTTCATCCTGTTCTTCGTGCTGGGGCTGGGCGTGCTGGCCTTCGTGATCAAAAGCGTGGTGGTGGGCTTTCTGGAGGGCGTCTGAGCGTTAAACGGCCGGCGCCACTTCACGCCAGCAACCCTGCTCCAGGCCATCCAGTGCCCAGTCGCCGATGCGTACCCGCACCAGGCGCAAGGTGGGTAGCCCTACGGCCGCCGTCATCCGCCGCACCTGGCGGTTACGGCCTTCGCGGATCACCAGCTCGAGCCAGTGGGTGGGCACGCTCTTGCGAAAGCGTACCGGCGGGTTGCGCGGCCACAGCTGGGGCTCTTCCAGGCGGCGCGCCTCGGCCGGCAGCGTGAGGCCATCATTCAACTGCACACCCTCGCGCAAGCGCTGCAACTGCTCGTCGCTGGGCTCACCCTCCACCTGCACCCAGTAGGTCTTGGCCAGCTTGTGCCTGGGGTCGGCGATTCGCGCCTGCAGGCTGCCGTCGTTGGTCAGCAGCAGCAAGCCTTCGCTGTCCCGGTCCAGGCGCCCGGCCGGGTATACACCGGGGATGTCGATGAAGTCCTTGAGCGTGGCACGGCCTTCACCGTCGCTGAACTGGGTCAACACGTCGAAGGGCTTGTTGAACAGGATAAGCCGCGGCTCGGCCGGTGGCGCCTTGGCCTGGCGGCGGGGGCCGGGAGCAGGCCGCACCTGGGGGCGGCGCGGCTTGGAACGGGGTGGCAGTGACATGGACCCTCAGCGGAACGGCGGCTCATCGAAGCTGCGCAGTTTACGCGAGTGCAGCGAGTTGAGCTCGGTGCGCAGCAGGTCCAGCGCAGCGATACCGATCTTCAGGTGCTGGCTGACGGCACGGTTGTAGAAGGCGTTGGCCGACCCCGGCAGCTTGATTTCGCTGTGCAGCGGCTTGTCCGACACGCACAGCAGCGTGCCGTAAGGCACCCGCAGGCGGTAACCCTGGGCGGCGATGGTGCCGCTTTCCATGTCCACGGCCACGGCGCGGGACAGGTTGATCAGCGGCCGCTCCTGAGCCCAGCGCAGCTCCCAGTTGCGGTCGTCGTAGGTCAGCACGGTGCCGGTACGCAGGCGCTTCTTCAACTGCTCGCCGCGTTCGCCGGTCACCTGCGCAGCCGCCTCCTGCAAGGCCATTTGCACCTCGGCCAAGGCAGGGATCGGAATATTCGGCGGTACGACCCGGTCCAGAATGCCGTCACGGCGCATGTAGGCATGGGCCAGTACGTAATCACCGATGGTCTGCGACTGGCGCAGGCCGCCACAGTGGCCGATCATCAGCCAGCAGTGCGGGCGCAGCACCGCCAAGTGGTCGGTGATGTTCTTGGCATTGGACGGGCCTACACCGATGTTGACCAGGGTGATGCCATCGCCGTCTTCGGCGATCAGGTGATAAGCCGGCATCTGGTAGCGGTGCCACACCACGCCGGCCACCAGGGCCTGCGCCTCGCCATGGTCCATGGCCTTTTCGATCACCACGTTGCCGGGCAGCACCATGCGCACGAAGCGCGGGTCGTCACGCAGCTGATCCAGCCCGTGGCTGATGAACTGGTCCACATAGCGGTGGTAGTTGGTCAGCAGGATCCAGGGCTGCACATGGCGCCAGTCGCTGCCGGTGTAGTGCACCAGCCGGCGCAGCGAGAAGTCGACGCGCGCCGCGTCGAACAGCGCCAGTGGCAAGGTATCGGTGCTGTCCCAGTCGTACAGGCCGTCGGCGATGTTGTCAGTGGCAGCAGACAGGTCGGTGCTGGGGAACACCCGCGCCAGCTGCGCCGCGGTGATGCCGCTACCCGCCAGTTCATCGCCCTGGTCGACCACGTAGGGGTAAGGGATGCTCTGCTCGCTGACGCCCACCTCCACCGTGACGGTGTAGTCGTGCATCAATGGGCGCAGTTGCTCCAGCAGGTAACCGCGAAACGCAGCCGGCTGGGTGATGGTGACGCTGTAGGTACCGGCCACCTGCACCTTGGCGTAGGCACGCGTGGTGGCCGCGACTTCGCCGTGGCTGTAGTAGGTCAGGCGCAACGCCGGGTAGCGGAACAGGTCACGCGCCTGGGCATCGGGCTCGGTACGGTCCTTAAGGTAACGTTTCAGGGCCTGGCTGAGGGCACTGGTGGCCTGCTCGTGCAAGGCCGCCAGACGATCGACGGCCTGTTCGGGAGTATCAACGACTTCAAACGCTTGGCTCACACTGTGCTTCCTGTCTGGACATGCATGGGAATCATCTTGCCTGCCTTCTTGGGCAAATACACCCCCATTGATCGGTGTTGCACCCATTCGCCCCCTTGAGCTCAGCACAGCAGCTGTAAACGGGTGCCCACCCTCAAAACCGCCAGATCATCCCGCCCAGGCTGGCGTGGCCCTTGCCACCAACGCCTCCACATCGGCCCCCCGTGGCAGCGCGCCGTACACCCGCCCACTGCCCGCCAGGCGGCTACCGATGAACGCATCGCTGACCACCGCGTTCCCCGCCTGTAGCAACAGCTTGGCCTGCAACGCCAGGGCAATGTCTTCGGTCAGCTGCCGCGCCCGGTACTGCAGGTCACCGGTGTCGGTAAACGCGGCCTTCAGGTTGCCGATATGCGCCGCCAGGCGAGGGTCGCCATGGCCATCGCCCAGTTCGGTAAACAGCGCATCCAGCACGCCCGGCTCCTTGGACAAGGCCCGCAGCACGTCCAGGCATTGCACGTTGCCCGAGCCTTCCCAGGTCGAGTTCACCGGCGCTTCGCGGTACAGCCGCGGCAGGATGCTGTCTTCCACATAACCGGCACCGCCCAGGCATTCGGCCGCTTCGTTGATCATGCCGGGGGCGCGTTTGCACAGCCAGTATTTGCCTACCGCCGTGACCAGCCGTGCAAAATGTGCCTGCTGCGGGTCATCGAGTTGCTCCAGTGCCTGCCCCATGCGCAGGCTCAAGGCCAGCGCGGCTTCGCTTTCCAGCGCCAGGTCGGCCAGCACGTTCTGCATCAATGGCTGGGCGTTCAGCAACCGCCCGCCCACCTTGCGATGCGCACAGTGGTGGGCAGCCTGGGTCAGTGCCTGACGCATCAGGGCGCTGGAGCCAACCATGCAGTCGAAGCGCGTCATCGCCACCATTTCGATGATGGTCGGCACACCCCGCCCCTCTTCGCCGACCATCCACGCCAGCGCCCCCCGAAACTCGACCTCGCTGGAGGCATTGGCGCAATTGCCCAGCTTGTTCTTGAGCCGCTGGATATAGAACTGGTTGCGGTTGTCGTCCGGGCGATGGCGCGGCAACAGGAAGCAGCTGAGGCCTTTCTCGGTTTGCGCCAAGGTGAGGAAGGCATCGCACATCGGCGCCGAACAAAACCATTTGTGGCCAACCAGCTCATAAGGCTGGCCCGGCCCCGGCGCCCCCACCGGGTAAGCCCGGGTGGTGTTGGCGCGCACATCGGTCCCCCCCTGCTTTTCGGTCATGGCCATGCCCAGGGTGACGCCTGCCTTGTGCCGGTCGCCGACATTGCGCGGGTCGTATTGGCAGGCCAGGATCTTCGGCAGCCAGTACTCGGCCAGCTCGGGTTGCAGCCGCAGCGCCGGCACGGCAGCGAAGGTCATGGTCAGGGGGCAACCGCTGCCCGCCTCGGCCTGGCTGTGCAGGTAGGTCATCGAGGCCCGCGCCACGTGGGCGCCGGGGCGGGGTTCGGCCCAAGGGAGCGAAGGCAGGCCATGCTCGACGGCGGTGCGCATCAGTTCATGGTAGGCCGGGTGGAATTCGACCAGGTCGATACGGTGGCCATAGCGATCATGGCTGCTGAATTCGGGTTTGTGCGCGTTGGCCAGGAAGCCTGCCTGCATCAATGGCCCACCCGCCAGCGCGCCGTAGGTATCGATCCGCGACTCGGCCCAGCCCGCCCCGTAACGCCTGGACCACTCCTGAAGCGGCAGGTCGAGGCGGTAGAGGTTGGCGCCATCCAGGGGTGGAGGCTGGTTGGTGACTTCGTGGGTTTCAGCGTACTGGTGCAGGTTCATGGAGGGCTCCTGGATCCGGGGGAGTCAAAGCTCGCCGCAGGATTTGCAGCGCTTGAGGGATCGCGCGCCGCCCGCGCGGCGCATCGCGAGCTGCGCTCGCTCCTACAGTTTATTTGGGCCAATTATTCCTGCGCCATGCGAGCATAGCTCGCGATGCGCCGCGCGGGCGGCGCTCGTTCTGCCAGGCGCTGCCCCTGCCATGGCGAACACCCACCAGCCCTACCCCATACCCTCAGGGCAAGCGCCGCGCCTGCAGGATATCCGGGCTCATCTGCACCTGCGAAATCGCCATGTTCACACTCAACTCAAACCGGCTCCCTAGCCCGCGTGTGGACTCATGGGCCAACCGTGCGCCCAGCAACTCGCCCATCTGCCGGCAGATCGACAGCCCGATACCCAGCCCGCCATAGCGCCGGGTCATCGACCCATCCACCTGGAAGAAGCGCTGGTACAGGGTCGACTGCTCCAGGTCATCGAAGCCGATGCCGCTGTCGCTCACGGTAAAGCTCAACGCCAGATCCCTCGGCCCCACACGGCGCCCACGCACCTGAACCGTCACACCGCCCTGGTGGGTGAACTTCAACCCGTTGTCCACCAGGCAACCCAGGCAGCGGGCCAGCTTTTGCGCGTCACCCAGCAGCTCATCCGGGATGTCGGCGGGAATGTCCAGGCTCAGGTACAGGCCCTTGCTCAACGCCCGCCCCGCATACCCTGCACGCAAGCCCTGCAGCAGTGCGCGCAGGCTGAACGGCGCGGGGTGCGCGCGCAGGCGGCCTGCCTGCAGCTCAGACAGGGTGAGAATGGCATCCACCAAGTCCATCATGCCCTGCGCCGACCCCACAGCAGTACGGTGGTAATGGGCCATTTCGGCGTCCATCGGCAGGGTCTGCATCAGCTCCAGCGAGCCGATCACACCATTCATGGGCGTGCGCAGTTCATGGGTGACGCTGGCCAGAAACTCATCCTTCAGCCGGTTGCTGGTGGCTAACTGCTGGTTAACTTGCTCCAGCGTGCGGCCGGTGTCACGCAGGGCCTGCGCCTGCTGATTGCGCAGGCTGTTGATGCGGTCGGCCAACGCCAGCGACAGCAACGCCACCTCCAGCGCCGAACCCAGCTGGCTGGCGTACATGGTGATGAACAGGTTCGGCAGGTAACCCAGGACCATGAGGGTGTTGACCAGCCCACCCAGCAAAAACGCCGTCCAGGCGATGATGAACCACCGCGCTACACGCAAACCACGCCACCAGGCATACAGCCCGGCGCTGAAAATGCTCACCGTGAACAGCAGTGCCAGCGCCGTTGCCATGCGCAACGCGATGCCGTAGCGCAGGGTCACGGCCAGCACCATCACCCCTGCGCCGCCCAGCATCAATGCCTGCAACAGCCGGTCGAACCGCGGGCTGATGCTGCGCAGTTGCAAGAAGTGCCGGGCGAACTGGCAGCCAAACAGCCCGGCAGCGCCGATGAACAGCGGCGTACAGGCATTCGCCCACCAAGGGCTGTGTGGCCACAGGTAGGCAATGCCCGCGCCGTTGACCGACACCTGGTACAACCCGAACGAAGCGATATACAGGATGTAGTACAGGTAACTGACATCGCGCACACTCAGGTAAATGAACAGGTTGTACACCAGCATCACCAACAGCACGCCATAGATCATGCCCAGCACGTAGAAATGGCTGGGCTGCGCCTCCAGGTAGGCCTCCGGCGCCCACAGGGCCAGCGGTGCCTGTACCGAACCCTGGCTGTGCAGGCGCAAGTAGACGGTGGTGGCCTGCCCCGGTGGCAACTGCAGGCTGAACAGGTAGTTGCTTTGGCGGATCTGGCGGCTGTCGTAAGGCAAGGCATCGCCCGTGCGCTGTGCCAGCTGAAAATGCCCGTCGGGATTGGCAACGTACAGTTCAAGGTGATCGAGTGGCGGGTAAGCGAGTTCCAGCAGCCACTGGCGTGGCGTGGCAGCGCCCTGCGCGAGGGGCCGCAGCTCAAGCTTGAGCCAGAACACCGAAGTGGAATAGCCGGCGTTCATCACCGCTTGCTGGTGAGGGCGAAAGTGCTGGGCGAAGCCAGGTGCGCTGACCTGCGCGATGCTGGCACTGCCGTCCGGGTCTTCATACACCTGCATGACCTTGCCCAAAGGCAGGTGACGGGTGGTATCGGCGAAGTCCACCGCCCCGGCAAGCACCGGCAGCAAACCCAGCAACACAATCAGCAAATAGCGCATACAGCCCCAGCATGGCCTGGCCAGTCGCGTCGTGTTCGCCTCCTTTCCGTTTGAGACGACGCGAGCCGGCAGTACCCATTGATCGAATGATGCGCGCACTCTAGCACACCTGCGTCAGGCTGCCGCAGGCAGCAGCGAAGAAACCGCTCTAGAACAGTGGTTACAGGCCATTATTGGATACGGGACGGACCCTGACACAACTAAACCCGCGCCTGGGGCGGCCCCCTCAAACCGCTTTGGTGGTAAGCTCGCCGACCATGAATACCTACGCCTCCCGCCCCGTTGTCCTCTGTCTCTCCGGCCACGACCCCAGTGGCGGCGCCGGCCTGCAGGCAGACATCGAAGCCCTGCTCGCCCAAGGCTGCCACGCCGCGCCCGCGGTGACCGCCCTGACTGTGCAGGATACCGTCAACGTTACCGACTTCCGCGTGCTCGACCGCGCATGGGTGCTGGCCCAGGCCAATGCCGTGCTGGCCGACTCCCAGGTGGCCGCCGTGAAGCTGGGTATGCTCGGCTCCATCGAGATGGTCGACACCGTCGCCGAACTGCTGGCCGCGCACCCGCACCTGCCGCTGGTGTGCGACCCGGTACTGCGCGCGGGCGGTGGCGGGCGGCTGGGCAAGGACGAGGTGGGCTACGCCCTGCGCGAGCGCCTGTTGCCATTGGCAACCATCGCCACGCCCAACCTGCCAGAGGCGCGTATTCTTGCCGAACTGCCCGAGGGCAGCGCCGATGAGTGCGCAGACAAACTGCTGCAGTTCTGCAAGCACGTGCTGATTACCGGCGGCCACGGCGACGAAGCCGAAATCCACAACCGCCTGTACAGCCGTGACGGCCAGCACCACACCTGGACCTGCCAGCGTCTGCCGGGCAGCTACCATGGTTCGGGCTGCACCCTGGCCAGCGCCCTGGCCGGCCGCCTGGCCTTGGGCGAACAGCTGGACAGCGCTGTGCGCAGCGCCCTGGACTACACCTGGCGCACGCTGCGCGATGCAGAACAGCTGGGCAAGGGCCAGTACGTGCCGCGCCGCCTGCCGCTGGACTTCTGCTCCTGACACGAGGTGTTCGATGAAACTACGGGGCCTGTACGCCATCACCGACAGCCAGCTGCTCGCCGGGCGTTTTCTCAGCCATGTGCAAGCAGCCCTCGAAGGCGGTGTGTGCCTGCTGCAGTACCGTGACAAGGGCGACGACGACGCACGCCGCCTGCGGGAGGCCGAGGCCCTGAAAACCCTGTGCGAGCGTTACGGCACCCAACTGATCATCAATGACGATGCCGAACTGGCTGCACGCCTGGGTGTCGGTGTGCACCTGGGCCAGACCGATGGCCCCCTGACGCCGGCCCGCGCCTTGCTGGGCCGCCAGGCAATCATCGGTTCTACCTGCCATGCCAGCCTGGACCTCGCTGCCCAGGCGGCCAGCGAAGGGGCCAGCTATGTCGCCTTTGGCCGCTTCTTCAACTCCACCACCAAACCGGGTGCCCCCGCTGCCAGCCTGAGCCTGCTGGAACAGGCGCGCACCCAGGTGAAGCTGCCGATCACGGTGATCGGCGGCATCACCCTCGACAATGCCGCCCCGCTGGTTGCCCATGGCGCCGACCTGCTGGCGGTGATCCACGGCCTGTTCGGTGCCGATAGCGCGCAGGAAGTCACCCGCCGCGCCCGCGCCTTCAATGCCTTGTTCGCATCCTGATTCGAGAGAGCCCTCCATGTCCCGTTCCGAAGCCCTGTTCGCCCAAGCCCAGAAGCACATCCCCGGGGGCGTCAACTCGCCCGTGCGCGCCTTCAAAAGCGTTGGCGGCACGCCGCTGTTCTTCAAGCACGCCGAAGGTGCCTACGTCGTAGACGAGGATGACAAGCGCTATGTCGACTACGTAGGTTCCTGGGGCCCGATGATTCTTGGCCACGGCCACCCTGACGTGCTGGATGCCGTACGCCGCCAGCTGGAACATGGCTTGTCCTACGGCGCCCCTACCGCCATGGAAACCGAAATGGCCGACCTGGTCTGCGCGCTGGTGCCGTCCATGGAAATGGTACGCATGGTCAGCTCGGGCACCGAAGCGACCATGAGCGCCATCCGCCTGGCCCGTGGCTACACCGGTCGCGATGCCATCATCAAGTTCGAAGGCTGCTACCACGGCCACTCCGACAGCCTGCTGGTGAAGGCCGGTTCCGGCCTGCTCACCCAGGGCGTGCCAAGCTCGGCGGGCGTGCCGGCCGATTTCGCCAAGCACACCCTGACCCTGCCGTTCAACGACATCGCTGCGGTCGAAAAAACCCTCGCCGAAGTCGGCCAGACCGTCGCCTGCATCATCGTCGAGCCGGTTGCCGGCAACATGAACTGTGTACCGCCGGCCCCGGGCTTCCTCGAAGGCCTGCGTGAGCAGTGCGACAAGCACGGTGTGGTGCTGATCTTCGACGAAGTGATGACGGGCTTTCGTGTCTCGCTGGGCGGCGCCCAGGGCCACTACGGCATCACCCCCGACCTGTCCACCTTCGGCAAGATCGTCGGCGGCGGCATGCCCGTCGGCTGCTTTGGCGGCAAACGCGAAATCATGGGTTGCATCGCCCCCCTCGGCCCGGTTTACCAGGCAGGCACGCTGTCGGGCAACCCGCTGGCGATGGCCGCCGGCCTGACCACCCTCAACCTCATCAGCCGCCCAGGCTTCCACGCCGAGCTGACCGACTACACCACCCGCATGCTGGACGGCCTGCAGCAACGCGCCGATGCCGCAGGTGTGCCGTTCGTCACCACCCAGGCGGGAGCCATGTTCGGCCTGTACTTCAGCGGCGCCGACGACATCGTCACGTTCGAAGACGTGATGGCCAGCGATGCAGAGCGCTTCAAGCGCTTCTTCCACCTGATGCTCGACGGCGGCGTGTACCTGGCCCCGAGCGCGTTCGAGGCAGGCTTCACCTCCATCGCCCATGGCGACAAGGAGCTGCAAATCACCCTGGATGCGGCTGAGAAGGCCTTTGCCGCGCTGAAGTGATGCAGCGCCGGTAATGGCCCCGCACAGGTGCTGGAGGGGGCCATTACCGGCAATCAACACCGCGCACAATCAGCCGACTTCCCCAACCCGAGATAAATTCCAGTAAAACTTTGTAAGGTTGGCGCTGCTTATCCCATAATGTGCCACCAGAGACATTGGCCGCAGCTTTGCAGAGGTAAGTCGATCCCCATGAACCGCACCGGCCGCGCCCTCACCCTGGGCTGCCTGCTGCTTCTTCAGCCCCTGCTGGCCCTGGCGGAGGGCGGTAACTCGTTGCTTATCCCGGCAACGGGGCGCTGCACGTTGAATGTGCAGCCTGAAGACCTGGCAAATGCACTCAAGGCTTGTGAGCAGACCGCGACCGCAGGGGATGCCCAGGCGCAGTTCGAACTGGGCGAGCATTACTACACCCAGGCACCCAAAGACCTGAACAAAGCACTGGACTGGTTCCAGAAAGCGTCCCTGCAAGGTCATGCCGAAGCCCAATACCGCCTGGGCGCCATGTTCTTCCGTGGTGAAGGGGTCAAGGCCAACAACGTGCAGGCCTACATCCTGCTGAAGATGGCGGCGGTCAACGGCGCTGAAGATGCCCTGGACATGGCCGACGAGGTCACCGAGCAGATGCCCCGCGACGAGCTGGAACACGCCACTCAGGTACTCGGCCAGATCTTCCGCAAGTATTTGCTGGAACTGCAGAACGCCGACGGCCGCTCACCGTTCTCGCCACTGCCCTGACTGCTGCATATAGGGCAGCGCCGATCGGGGCTTTCGCCACTGCCATTCAAGGGTTATTCTTGGGCTCACACCCATTGCCGTCGAGCGGCTAAAAAAAGACCTTGAACGCACCCATAGAACCCCATCGTTTCATCCTCGAGCCCTTCGAGGCCCCCCGTTTCGCCAACTTGTGTGGCCAGTTCGACGAGCATCTGCGCCTGATCGAGCAACGCCTGGCCATCGAGATCCGCAACCGCGGCAATCAGTTCGAACTGATCGGCGACCCCAAGACCACCAGCGCTGCCGAGCAGCTGCTGCGCCGTCTTTACCGTGAAACCAAGGCCACCGAGCTGTCACCGGAGACCGTGCACCTGTACCTGCAGGAATCGGCCGTCGAGAACATCGACAACCCGGCGGTCAACGAGGTCAGCGTTTCGCTGCGCACACGCAAGGGCAATATCCGCCCCCGTGGCGTCAACCAGCAGCGCTACGTGAAGGAAATTCTGGCCAACGACATCAACTTCGGTATCGGCCCGGCGGGCACCGGCAAGACTTACCTGGCCGTTGCCTGCGCTGTCGACGCCCTGGAGCGTGAACAGGTGCGGCGCATCCTGCTGGTACGCCCGGCGGTTGAGGCCGGCGAGAAGCTCGGCTTCCTGCCGGGTGACCTGGCGCAGAAGATCGACCCGTACCTGCGACCGCTGTACGACGCACTGTATGAGATGCTGGGTTTCGAGCATGTGGCCAAGCTGATCGAACGCCAGGTGATCGAGATCGCTCCGCTGGCCTACATGCGCGGGCGCACCTTGAACAACAGCTTCATCATCCTCGACGAAAGCCAGAACACCACGCTCGAACAGATGAAAATGTTCCTTACCCGTATCGGCTTCGGTTCAACGGCCGTGATTACCGGTGACATCACCCAGGTGGACCTGCCGCGTGGCACCAAGTCGGGCCTGGCCCACGTGATCGAGGTGCTCAGGGACGTACCGGGTATCAGCTTTACCCACTTCCAGCCCAAGGACGTGGTCCGTCACCCACTGGTACAGCGCATCGTCGAAGCCTACGACCGCTTCGATGCCCGCCAGGCCAAGCCCGAGGCGCCTGGCAAAGATGCTTGAACTGGACATGCAACGGGCGACCGACGCGGCCGCCCCGGATGACGCGGCGTTCCGCCGTTGGTGCGAACTTGCCTTGCGTCAGCGCCAGGCCGATTCCGAGATGACCATTCGTCTGGTCGACGAAGCCGAAGGCCGGGAACTCAATCACACGTACCGGCACAAAGACTACGCCACCAACGTGCTGTCGTTCCCTGCAGACGTGCCCGATGACCTGCTCGATATCCCGCTGCTGGGCGACCTGGTCATTTGCGTGCCCGTGGTCGAACGTGAGGCTGCCGAACAAGGCAAGCCGCTGGAGGCCCACTGGGCGCACCTGGTCATCCACGGCTGCCTGCACCTGCTCGGCTACGACCACATCGACGATGACGAGGCCGAAGAAATGGAAGGCCTGGAACGGGATTTGCTGGCGGAACTGGGTCACCCCGACCCTTACGCCGACGATGAAACCGACTCAATCACACACTGATACACCAAGGATCACGAGAACCGCCATGAGCGAAGATCGATCGAGCAACGGGCAAAAGTCCTGGCTGGGCAAACTGACCCAGGCTTTTGCCCATGAGCCGAAAAACCGCCAGGAGCTCCTCGAGCTGCTGCGCGAAGCCCACCAGAACAAACTGCTGGACAGCGAAGCGCTGACTATCGTCGAGGGCGCCATCCAGGTGGCCGACCTGCAGGTACGCGACATCATGGTGCCGCGCTCGCAGATGAACAGCATCCGCGCTGGCCAGTCGCCGCGCGAATTCCTGCCGGCGGTGATCGATGCGGCGCATTCGCGCTACCCGGTCATCGGCGAAAGCCACGATGATGTGCTGGGCGTGCTGCTCGCCAAAGACCTGCTCCCGCTGATTCTCAAAGAAAATGGCGACAGCTTCAACATCAAGGACCTGCTGCGCCCCGCCACCTTCGTGCCGGAGTCCAAGCGCCTGAACGTGCTGCTGCGCGAATTCCGCGCCAACCACAACCACATGGCCATCGTCATTGATGAGTACGGTGGCGTGGCCGGCCTGGTTACCATCGAGGACGTGCTGGAACAGATCGTCGGCGATATCGAAGACGAGCACGACGTCGAGGAAGACAGCTACATCAAGCCGCTGCCCAGTGGTGACTTCCTGGTCAAGGCACTGACGCCCATCGAGAACTTCAACGAATTCTTCGACAGCGGCTTCTCCGATGACGAATTCGATACGGTCGGCGGCCTTGTCATGAGTGCGTTCGGGCACCTGCCCAAACGTAACGAGACCACCGAAATCGGCTCGTACAAGTTCCGTGTCCTGAATGCCGACAGCCGGCGCATACACCTGCTGCGCCTGACCCCGATCAACCGTTAAGGACAAACATGCACTGGATCACCCGCCCCGGCTGGCCCGGTAACCTGCTGGCCCTGGCGGCCGGTGCTTCCACCCTGCTGGCGCTGGCGCCCTTCGATATCTGGCCGCTGGCGCTGCTGTCCATAGCGGTGCTCTACCTGGGCCTGCGCGAGCTAAGCCCGCGCCAGGCCCTGTGGCGCGGCTGGTGGTTCGGCTTTGGCCTGTACGGGGCCGGCACCTGGTGGATCTACGTCAGCATGACCACCTACGGCGGCGCTTCGCCGGTGCTGGCGATCGCCTTGCTGCTGGCATTCTTTGCCGCCCTGGCCTGGTTTTTCGCCTTGCCCACCTGGTTGTGGGCCCGGTGGCTGCGGCGCAACGAGGCACCGTTGGCCGATGCCCTGTGCTTCGCGGCATTGTGGCTGCTGCAAGAGGCCTTCCGTGGCTGGTTTCTCACTGGCTTCCCGTGGCTTTACGCGGGTTACAGCCAGCTGGACGGCCCACTCGCCGGCCTGGCACCGCTCGGCGGCGTGTGGCTGGTCTCGTTCACCCTGGCTTTGACAGCTGCGCTGTTGTGCAACCTGCACTGCCTGCGTGCGCGCCCGGCATTCCTGGCTATAGCGTGCGTGCTGCTGCTCACCCCCTGGGGCCTTGGCCTGGCGCTTAAAGGCCACGCCTGGACTACCCCGGCAGGCGACCCACTGAAGGTGGCTGCCATCCAGGGCAACGTCGAGCAAGACGTCAAATGGGACCCCGCACACATCGACGCGCAACTGGCGCTGTACCGTGACTTGAGCTTCAGCTCCCGGCCAGTGGACCTGCTGATATGGCCGGAAACCGCAGTGCCGGTGCTCAAGGACCAGGCCCAGGGCTACATCGACATGATGGGCCGCTTTGCCGCCGAACGTCATTCGGCGCTGATCACCGGGGTGCCGGTGCGCGAGGTGGTGCACCGCCAGCGCCGCTACTTCAATGGCATTACGGTTGCTGGAGAGGGTGACGGTACGTACCTCAAGCAGAAGCTGGTGCCATTTGGTGAGTACGTGCCGCTGCAGGACATGCTGCGTGGGCTGATCGAGTTCTTCAACCTGCCCATGTCCGACTTCGCTCGCGGGCCGGAAGACCAGGCTTTGCTGCAGGCCAAGGGTTACCAGATTGCACCGTACATCTGTTACGAAGTGGTCTACCCGGAGTTCGCCGCAGGCCTTGCCGCGCGCAGCGATCTGCTGCTGACCATCAGCAACGACACCTGGTTCGGCACCTCCATCGGCCCGCTGCAACACCTGCAGATGGCCCAGATGCGCGCACTCGAAGCCGGGCGCTGGATGATCCGTGCCACCAACAACGGCGTCACGGCCCTGATTAACCCATATGGCCGCATCACAGCCCAGGTGCCTCAGTTCCAGCAGGCGGTGATGTATGGCGAAGTGGTGCCGATGCAGCAGCTCACGCCGTACCTGCAGTGGCGCTCGTGGCCATTGGCGATCGTGTGCGGCCTGCTGCTGGGCTGGGCGCTGCTGGCCGGGCGGGTTGCCAGGGCTCTCTAAACCCGCACCAATGTAGGAGCGAGCGCAGCTCGCGATGCGCCGCGCGAGCGGCGCTGGCTATCACAGGCGAAACCATCATCAAGACGGGCACTAGGGCGCGGGCGATTCAATAAAACAACCGGTAGCCTGCCAAGCCTGCCATTTCATTGATTAGCTGCCCGTTCTGCCACACCGATCGGCTCTCGGGCAGCAAGCCAGCGAAGGGGCGGCCATGTTCGCGCCCCAGGAACCCCACCGGTGCTGACACCACCGTGAACCCCGCCTGCTCGAAGCTCCAGCGCGAGCGCTGCATGTGCCAGGCTTGCGTCACCACCACCACCCGGCGCACGCCAAGCGGCTGCAACAGCGCTGCGGTCAGCTGGGCATTCTCCCAGGTGGTACGGCTGGCTTCTTCACGCCACTTCACCTGAACCCCGAAATCTTCGGCCAAGCTATCAGCCATCAACCGGGCTTCGCTCGGCGGCGTGCCGTAATGCAGGCCACCGCTGGTCACTACCGGCAGCCCCGAGGCCTTGGCCAGGCGCGCCGCAAAACGCAGGCGCTCCAGCGCAGTCGGCGTCGGCTGGTCAGCCCCGGCCCAGGCAGGGTCGCCGCGCTCACGGCCAGCCCCCAGCACCACGATGGCATCGGCCCGGCGGCTGAGGTTCGCCCACTCGCCAGGCTCCAGCGCCGGCTCGGTTTCCAGCAACCGTGCCGCTTGCTGCACCGTCACTGGCAGGCTCATCAACCACAGGCCGCCAAGCCCCAAGGCGAAGCACATTGCAGCAAGCCTGGGCCGTGTTCGCCGCAGCCACCAGGCGGCACCCAGCAACAGCAGCAACAGGCCAGGTGGCAGCAGCCATTGTTTGATGAAGTATCGGATGGGCATCAGCTACACCTCCTGGGCAGGCGTGCAGCCTAAAAGCATCGGCGCCGGCCAACAAGAGAAGACCGGCACCGATGGAGTACGCTCAGAAAATGGACCCAGGCCCGACGATGGCCTGGTCAGCGGTGAGACGTTGCTCTTGAACGCGGCGCATGCGCGGGGCGTTTTCTGTCCTTGAGCCAGATGATCCTGGCCGATGCCGGCTCCGCTTGTGGGTAACTGCCGGCACAGCCCTCGGGGCGCGCCCGGAACGATTCCAGGTAAGCCCTGATCACCTCGAACTCGGCGTGGCTCAAACCACGCAATTCCAGTTCCGCAGGCATCTCGTCACGCAACTGTACCGACGCCCTGGCTGTCTCCAGGGCCAGCCCAAGGCGGTCGATCAGCCGTTCGTAAAGTTCTGGTTTGATTGCAGGTAGCTGCGACTCTCCCATCCGTTCACCTCATTGAAGATAAGACCATATCTCCCCCCACCACTGAGCTTAGCGTCGATGCCAAAAGCAGCCGGGCGCCGCGACCAGCGGGCATTCGCAACGAAGGTTTCCCACGATACGCAGCGCTGCTGTATGCTACGGCGTTCACTCCAGGCGACACCGGAGTGCCGGATGCAGCTAGGTTTCGCTGCCTGCAACAAGGTCTTTTCTCTCTCAGCCAAAAGTAGCCATGCACGAACAATACACGCCCCGTGACATAGAAGCCGCCGCCCAGACGTTCTGGGACGAGCAACAATCGTTCGCTGTTACCGAACAGCCAGGCAAAGATACCTACTACTGCCTATCGATGTTCCCGTACCCGAGCGGCAAGCTACACATGGGCCACGTGCGCAACTACACCATCGGTGACGTGATCGCGCGCTACCAGCGCATGCTGGGCAAGAACGTCCTGCAACCGATGGGCTGGGACGCTTTCGGCATGCCGGCTGAAAACGCAGCGATGAAAAACAACGTCGCCCCGGCCAAGTGGACCTACGAAAACATCGACTACATGAAGACCCAGCTCAAGAGCCTGGGTCTGGCCATCGACTGGGCCCGTGAAGTCACCACCTGCAAGCCTGACTACTACCGTTGGGAGCAGTGGCTGTTCACCCGCCTGTTCGAAAAAGGCATCATCTACCGCAAGAACGGCACCGTTAACTGGGACCCGGCTGACCAGACCGTACTGGCCAACGAGCAGGTCATCGACGGCCGTGGCTGGCGCTCGGGCGCGCTGATCGAAAAGCGCGAAATCCCGATGTACTACTTCCGCATCACCGACTACGCCGACGAACTGCTGGAAAGCCTCGACGAACTGCCGGGCTGGCCCGAGCAGGTCAAGACCATGCAGCGCAACTGGATCGGCAAGTCCCGCGGCATGGAAGTGCAGTTCCCGTACGACCAGGCCAGCATTGGCCATGCAGGGGCGCTCAAGGTCTTCACCACGCGCCCTGACACCCTCATGGGCGCCACCTACGTTGCCGTCGCCGCCGAGCACCCGCTGGCCACCCAGGCCGCGCAGGGCAACCCGGCGCTGCAGGCGTTCATCGACGAATGCAAAGGCGGCAGCGTTGCCGAGGCCGACATGGCCACCCAGGAAAAGAAAGGCATGGCCACTTCCCTGCTGGTGGAGCACCCGCTCACCGGCGAGAAGCTGCCGGTGTGGGTCGCCAACTACGTGCTGATGCATTACGGCGACGGCGCCGTCATGGCGGTACCGGCCCACGACGAGCGCGACTTCGAGTTCGCCCACAAGTACAACCTGCCGGTCAAGGCTGTGGTGCGCACCAGCGCAGGCGGTGAAGTGGGCACCGAATGGCAGCCTGCCTACGGCGAACATGGCCAACTGATCAACTCCGGCGAATTCGATGGCCTGGACTTCGCCGGCGCCTTCGACGCCATCGAAGCCGCCTTGCTGCGCAAGGACCTGGGCAAGTCACGCACCCAGTTCCGCCTGCGCGACTGGGGTATCAGCCGCCAGCGCTACTGGGGCTGCCCTATCCCGATCATCCACTGCCCGTCCTGTGGCGACGTTCCAGTGCCGGAAGACCAGTTGCCGGTCACCCTGCCAGAGAATGTGGTACCCGACGGCGCCGGTTCGCCGCTGGCGCGCATGCCTGAGTTCTACGCGTGCACCTGCCCTAAATGCGGCGCCGAGGCCAAGCGCGAAACCGACACCATGGACACCTTCGTCGAGTCGTCCTGGTATTTCGCCCGCTACGCCTCGCCCAACTACGAAGGCGGCATGGTAGACCCGAAAGCCGCCAACCACTGGTTGCCGGTCGACCAGTACATCGGTGGTATCGAACACGCCATCCTGCACCTGCTGTACGCACGCTTCTTCCACAAGCTGATGCGCGACGAAGGCCTGGTCTCCTCCAATGAGCCGTTCAAGAACCTGCTGACCCAGGGCATGGTGGTGGCCGAAACCTACTACCGTGTGGCCAGCAACGGCGGCAAGGACTGGTTCAACCCGGCCGACGTCGAAATCGAGCGCGATGCCAAGGCCAAGATCATTGGCGCACGCCTGAAAACCGACGGCCTGCCGGTTGAAATCGGCGGCACCGAGAAAATGTCGAAGTCGAAGAACAACGGCGTTGACCCGCAGTCGATGATCGACCAATACGGCGCCGACACCTGCCGCCTGTTCATGATGTTCGCCTCGCCGCCTGATGCCAGCCTGGAGTGGTCCGACTCCGGCGTCGAGGGTGCCAGCCGCTTCCTGCGCCGTGTCTGGCGCCTGGCCCAGGCCCATGTCGCCCAGGGCCTGCCGGGCAAGCTGGACGTCGCCGCCCTGGACGACGCGCAGAAGGTCATCCGCCGCGCCATCCATGCCGCCATCAAGCAGGCCAGCACCGACGTGGGCCAGTACCACAAGTTCAACACCGCCATCGCCCAGGTGATGACCGTGATGAACGTGCTGGAAAAAGCCCCGCAGGCCACCGAACAGGACCGTGCCTTGCTGCACGAAGGCCTGGAAGCGGTAACCCTGCTGCTGGCACCGATTACCCCGCACATCTCGCATGAGCTGTGGCAGCAACTGGGCCACCAGCAGGCGGTAATCGACGCAGGCTGGCCGGCCGTGGACGAAGCTGCCCTGGTGCAGGACAGCATCACCCTGGTGGTGCAGGTCAACGGCAAGCTGCGCGGTCAGGTCGAAATGCCCGCCGCCGCCAGCCGCGAGGAAGTCGAAGCCGCCGCCCGCAGCAACGAGAATGTCCTGCGCTTCATCGATGGCCTGACCATCCGCAAGGTCATCGTGGTACCGGGCAAACTGGTCAATATTGTCGCCAACTGATGGCAACGTCGGCCCGCAACCACTGCGGGCCGACGGAACAGGCTCACGAGGGAGCATCAACATGATCAAACGCAATCTGCTGGTAGTCGGCCTGGCGGTCATGCTCAGTGCCTGCGGTTTCCAGCTGCGCGGCACCGGTTCCAACGAACTGAACATCAAGGAAATGGACGTCAGCGCGCGCAACGCGTATGGCCCGACCGTGGTACAGGTACGCCAGGTGCTGGAAAGCAGTGGCGTGAACGTTCACGCGGGCGCACCGTACCGCCTGGCCCTGACCAACGAACAGGAGCGCGAGCGCTCGGTCACCTACAACAGCGGCAACCGCACTGCTGAATTCGAGCTCACCACCGAGCTGGACTACAGCATCCAGGGCCTGAACAACCTGGAACTGCTGAGCGACAAGGTGCAAGTGCGTAAAGTCTATGTGCGTGACGCCTCCAACATCACCGGCTCCGAGCAGGACGCCAAGCGCGCCCGCGACGAGATGCGCCGGGACCTGGTAAACGCCCTGATGGTGCGCCTGCAGAACCTGACCCCGTCGCAGTTGGACGAGCTTCAGCGCAAGGCAGACGCGCGCGCCAAGGCGGAAGCTGAAGCACTGGAGGCTGCTCGCCGCCAGCAGGCTGAGACGCCGCAGCAGTCGCCACTGGAAGTGCCGGGCAACTAAGCCCGTGCAGGGCGCCTTCGGGCGCCCTGCTCATCGCCCATGAAGCTCGCCCCCGCCCAGCTCAACAAACACCTGCAAGGCACTCTGGCCCCGGTCTATGTGGTCAGCGGCGACGACCCGCTGCTGTGCCAGGAGGCCGCCGACGCCGTGCGCAATGCTGCCCGCCAGCAGGGCTTCGATGAGCGCCAGGTGTTCAGCGCCGATGCCAATTTCGATTGGGGCACACTGCTGCAGGCTGGGGCCAGCCTGTCGCTGTTTGCCCAACGCCGCCTGCTGGAGCTGCGCCTGCCATCGGGCAAGCCGGGTGACAAAGGTGCCGCTGCGCTGATCGAGTACTGCAACAACCCTGCTGAAGACACCCTGCTACTGATCAGCTTGCCCAAGCTGGACGGCAGCGCGCAAAAGACCAAGTGGGGCAAGGCGCTGGTCGAGGGCGCTCACTGCCAGTTCATCCAGATCTGGCCGGTGGACGTGCATCAGTTGCCGCAGTGGATCAACCAGCGCCTGCAGCAGGCTGGCTTGAGCGCACAGCGTGACGCGGTGGACCTCATTGCTGCCCGCGTCGAAGGCAACCTGTTGGCTGCTGCCCAGGAAATCGAAAAGCTCAAGCTGCTGGCCGATGGTAGCCAGATCACGGTTGAAACCGTCCAGGGCGCGGTCGCCGACAGCGCTCGCTTCGATGTGTTTGGCCTGGTCGATGCCATTCTCAACGGCGAAGCGGCCCATGCATTGCGCATGCTCGAAGGGCTGCGCGGGGAAGGCGTGGAGCCACCGGTAATTCTGTGGGCCCTGGCGCGAGAGCTGCGCTTGCTGGCCGGCTTGGCCCAGCAATACAGCCAGGGTGTGCCACTGGACAAAGCGTTCAGCCAGGCGCGCCCGCCCGTTTGGGACAAACGCCGCCCACTGGTCAGCAAGGCCCTGCAACGGCTGACCGCGCAACGCTGGTCACAATTGCTGCAGGACGCCCAGCGCATTGATGCGCAGATCAAAGGGCAAGCCCAGGGTTCGCCCTGGCCCGGCCTGGCACGGCTGTGCCTGCTGATGGCTGGCCAACGCCTCGCCCTGCCGCCCCTGTAGCCGCGAAGGCCACCTTTCAACAGGTCACCCTCGTTGAAGCACGACCATAAACACAATCAATTAGCCTCATCCGGCTGCAACCCCTACAGTGCGCCGCGAACCCACCCACACCGGGAGCTCCGCCATGAGCAAAAAGCCGAAAAAACACGGCCCCAACAAGGCCAAGTCCATCGTCGCCCAACCGCTGTTCCGCTGCCGCCAGGAACAACCGGAAAAAGGCAAAGGCAGCTACCGCCGCGAAGCCTTCCAATCGAGAGATTGGGAGGCTTCCTACTTTTTGGCTGCATGAAAGCATCCGGGCTGCAGGCATGATATGGTCTTCACCTGACCTGTAATTCTGGATCTGTGCATGCTCCTCCGTCCTCTTCCTCGTTGGGATACCCGCCAGCTGATCGCGGCGTCCAGCTTCATCCTGCTGGTCGCGTGTGCCGAAAAGCCCACGGCAGCCGACGCACTGCCGCTTGCACCTGCGCAACCGGCACCTGTGGTGAACGTGCCTGGCGCTGCACCTGACACCAGCACCGATATCCAACCCCTGCAAACCTTCGCCCAATGGCAGGCAGGCTTCCGCCAACAGGCCCTGCAAGCGGGTATCGCCCCGTCCACGTTCGACCGCGCCTTCATTGGCGTCACGCCCGACATGGACGTGATCAAGGCCGATCGCAGCCAGCCCGAGTTCAGCCGGCCAGTGTGGGAGTACCTCGAGGGCGCGCTGTCCCCGCTGCGTGTGCGCAACGGCAAAAAGCTGTTGGAGCAGAACGCCGAGCTGCTGACCCGCATCGAGCAGCGTTATGGCGTGGACCGCCAGGTGCTGGTGGCGGTGTGGGGCATGGAGAGCAATTTCGGCCAGTTCCAGGGCAACAAGTCCGTCATCCGCTCACTGGCCACCTTGGCGTACGAAGGCCGCCGCCCGCAGTTCGCCCAGGACCAGCTGATTGCCGCGCTGCAGATCATCCAGCACGGCGATATCCAGCCAGAGGCCATGCGTGGCTCCTGGGCCGGCGCCATGGGCCAGACCCAGTTCATCCCCACCACCTACAACACCCACGCCGTGGACTTCGACGGTGATGGCCGCCGTGACATCTGGAACAGCACACCCGATGCGCTGGCCTCTACAGCCCACTACCTGCAAAGCTCGGGCTGGAAGCGCGGTCAGCCATGGGGCTTCGAAGTGCAGGTGCCGGCCGGCTTCGACTACTGGCAGGCAGACGGCAACCAGCGCAAGCCCGTAGCTGAATGGCTGGAGATGGGCGTGAAACTGCCCGCAGGCACGCAATTGCCGGCCGGCAGCAACCAGCTGTCGGCAGCCCTGCTGCTGCCCGCAGGTGCCAAAGGCCCCGCGTTTCTGGTGCTGGACAACTTCCGCGCCATTCTCAAGTACAACAATTCTTCGGCTTACGCGCTGGCAGTGAGCCTGTTGGGTGACCGCTTCACCGGCTGGGGTTTCATTGCCGGTAGCTGGCCGAAAGAGGACCTGCCACTGAGTCGCAGCGAGCGTGTGGAGCTGCAAAACCTGCTCAATGCCAGAGGGCATGAGGCGGGGAACGCGGATGGCATCATCGGCGCCAATACCCGCAAGGCGATACGCACCGCCCAGCAAGGGCTGGGATGGCCGGCAGACGGCTACCCGACCCAGAAGCTGCTCGAAAGCTTGCGCCAGCAGTAACGCTACCGGGCTGCAGGGCTACCCTGCAGCCCCGGCACGCTCACACCTCGAACAGGTTCTGCTCCAGCACCAGCGCCTGAGCATCGCTGTCTAGGGTCACCCGTGCGCCAAGCGGCAGGCACACGTTGGGGTCGCAGTGGCCGCTGCGCCACCCCGCCAGCACCGGTACACCTAACGGCGCAAATGTGTCACGCAGCAACGGCGTCAACGCCGCCGTGGTGATGCCGGCAAAGTCACCCACCAATACCCCTTTCACCCCCTGCAGCTTGCCCGCCAGACGCAACTGGGTCAGCAGGCGATCAACCCGATACAGCGGCTCATTGACGTCCTCGATGAACAGGATGCAGCCCTGGGTGTCCAGCTCCGCCAGCGTGCCCATCGTCGCGCCCAGCATCGACAGGTTGCCACCCAGCAGCGGCCCGCTGGCAGCACCTGGCAGTACGGTCGTCAGGGCGAAGTCAGCCGGGTGCACGATCGCCTCCCCTGCCCTCACCAGCCCGCTCAATTGTGCCAACAGCGACGCCTCGGTGGGTGCCCGCTTGGCACCCAGCAAGTCGGCATTGAGCATGCCACCGTGGAAGGTAATCAACCCCGTGTGCCGGTAGAAGGCGGTGTGCAGCGCCGTGATGTCGCTGTAACCGATCAACGGTTTAGGGTTGCGCCGCACCTGCTCGAAATCGAGCTGATCGAGCAGGCGCATGCTGCCGTAACCCCCGCGCATGCACAAAATGGCATCGACCTCAGGGTCGGCAAACGCACCCTGCAGGTCGTGCAACCGCTGGCTGTCCGCGCCCGCCAGGTACCCCTCGGCCTGGGTGGCGCCCGGGAAAACACGGCAGCGGTAACCGCGGTCGGCAAACCACTGCATCGCTTTTTGCGTGTCCAGGCGTGCCGGGCCCGCAGGGGCAACCACCGCAAAACAGCTACCCGGGCGGACCGGCCTGGGCAACGCAATGGCAAGGGCTTCAACACAGTTCATCATGCAACTCCGAATAGCGTATGCCCGACAGCTTAAGGCCTGTGAGCCGCAAAAAAAATGCCGATGCTACCCCAGGGCGCACCGGCATTTTAGCACACGCTGTAACTCAGAGCTTGATCTTGGCTTCGTGCGCCTGCTGGTCGGCATGGTAGGACGAGCGCACCAGTGGCCCGGACGCAACGTTCTTGAAGCCCATCTTGTAGCCTTCCTCGGCGAACCAGGCAAAGGTATCCGGGTGCACGAAACGCTGCACCGGCAAGTGGCTGCGGGACGGTTGCAGGTACTGGCCCAGAGTGAGCATGTCGATATCATGCTCGCGCATGCGGTGCATCACCTCGATGACTTCTTCGTCGGTTTCACCCAGGCCCAGCATCAGGCCCGACTTGGTCGGTACATGGGGCACCAACTGCTTGAATTTCTGCAGCAGGTCCAGGGACCAGTCGTAGTCCGAACCAGGGCGCGCGGCCTTGTACAGGCGCGGTACGGTTTCAAGGTTATGGTTGAACACGTCTGGCGGCTCTTGCGCGGTGATTTCCAGCGCAACGTCCATGCGGCCGCGGTAGTCCGGCACCAGGGTTTCCAGCTGCACACCCGGCGACAGGGCACGAATTTCGCGGATGCAGTCGGCAAAGTGCTGGGCACCACCGTCACGCAGGTCATCACGGTCTACGGACGTGATGACCACGTACTTGAGGCGCAGGTCGGCGATGGCAACGGCCAGGTTCTTCGGCTCGTCCACATCCAGTGGCTTAGGCCGACCATGCCCCACGTCGCAGAACGGGCAGCGACGGGTGCAGATGTCGCCCATGATCATGAAGGTGGCGGTACCGCCCGAGAAGCACTCGCCCAGGTTAGGGCAAGAGGCCTCTTCGCAGACGCTGTGCAGCTTGTGCTTGCGCAGCAGCTGCTTGATACGGTCCACCTCGGGCGATACCGGGATGCGCACACGAATCCAGTCGGGCTTCTTCGGCAGCTCGTCGGTGGGGATGATCTTCACCGGAATGCGGGCTACTTTTTCGGCACCACGCAGCTTGACCCCGGCTTCCACCTTCTTTGGCGCCGGGCGCGGGGTGACGTCCTGGGTAGGGATCAGGTTCGGCACGGCTTCTTGCACAATAGTCATATTCAGTCGATTCCGCCCGTGAGGGTCGTCTGCTCAGCGTAGTCGAGGTGCTTGACCAGCTGTCCGCGCAGCCTCGTCCTGACCTCGTCGAGTTCGATCGGGCCTGCCAGGTCACGCAGCTGGGTCATGGCCAGCCCCGCATAACCGCAGGGGTTGATTCGGCGGAATGGCGCAAGGTCCATGTCCACGTTCAGGGCAAGGCCGTGAAACGAACGGCCGTTGCGAATGCGCAGGCCGAGGGAGGCAATCTTGGCTCCGTCGACGTAGACACCCGGCGCATCGGGCTTGGCCGCAGCCTGCACGGCGTAACTGCCCAGCAGGTCGATCAAGGTGCGCTCGATGCGGCTTACCAGGTCGCGCACACCAAACCCAAGCCGACGCACATCCAGCAGCAGGTAGGCCACCAGTTGCCCGGGGCCATGGTAGGTCACCTGGCCACCGCGGTCGGTCTGCACCACCGGGATGTCCCCCGGCACCAGCAGGTGCTCGGCCTTGCCAGCCTGGCCCTGGGTGAACACCGCTGGGTGCTCGACCAGCCAGACTTCGTCTGGAGTATCCGGGCCGCGCTGCTCGGTAAATCGCCGCATGGCCTCCAGCACCGGTTCATAGGGCTGCAGGCCAAGCTCGCGAAAACCGAGACAGCCGGGCATCACAGTACCATTTTCACGATGCCGGTCGCGCGCAGGGCGCTGTTGATATCGTGCAGCTGGTTTTCGCTTTCCGCCACGATGTGCAACTGCACGGTGGTGTACTTGCCTTCCTTGCTTTGCCGCTCGGCCAACGTGGACAGATCGACCTTGGCGTACTTGCTGAGGATTTCGATCACGGTGTCCTTGAAGCCGACAACGGTGTCGCCGATGACCTTGATCGGGTAATCGGCGCAGGGGAATTCGATTTTATGGGACTTGACGTCTGGTTCGCTCATGGCGGAAACGGCCTCACAAGCCGTGGCAACAACAACGCCCCCGCCACTGCGCGGGGGCGTGCAGGTCACGTATCAGTTGAACAACCCGAAGAAGAATAGGCGGATGCTATCCCACATACGGCGGAAGATACCACCTTCCTCGACGCCATCGAGGGCGATCAGGTCGGCGCTGTGAACCACTTTGTCGTCCAGTTTGACTTCGACCTTACCGATCACGTCGCCTTTGGCGATGGGGGCAGTCAGCTGCGGGTTCATGGTCATCGAAGCCTGCAGGCGCTTGAGCTGGCCTTTAGGCATGGTCATGGTCAGGTCTTCTGCCAGGCCGGCCTTCACTTCGCTGGTAGCACCCTTCCACACCGGGGCCTTAGCCAGTTCGGTACCCTTCTGGTAGAAGGTCTGGGTTTCGAAGAAGCGGAAGCCGTAGGTCAGCAGCTTCTGGGTTTCGGCAGCGCGGGACTGCTCGCTGTTGGTACCAAACACCACGGCAATCAGGCGCTGGCCGTCACGTACGGCGGAGGCCACCATGCAGTAGCCGGCTTCCTCGGTGTGGCCGGTTTTCAGGCCGTCGACCGTCTTGTCGCGCCACAGCAGCAGGTTGCGGTTAGGCTGCTTGATGTTGTTCCAGAAGAACTCTTTTTGCGAGTAGATGGCGTAGTGGGCAGGGTCGACGTTGATGATCGCACGGGCCAGGGTCGCCATGTCGTGGGCAGAGGAATAGTGCTCTGGGTTCGGCAGGCCGGTCGGGTTCATGAAGTGGCTGTTGGTCATGCCCAGGTCGGCAGCCGTCTTGTTCATCATGTCGGCGAAAGCATCTTCGCTGCCGGCGATGTGCTCGGACAGGGCCACAGACGCGTCGTTGCCCGACTGGATGATGATGCCGTGCAGCAGGTCGCTGACGGTGACCTGGCTGCCCACCTTGATGAACATGCGCGAACCACCGGTACGCCAGGCGTTCTCGCTGACGGTAACGGGGTCGTTTTCACCAATTTGGCCACGACGGATGTCCAGGGTGGCGATGTAGGCGGTCATCAGCTTGGTCAGGCTGGCTGGCGGCAGACGCTCGTCACCGTTGTTCTCGACCAGCACGTTGCCGCTGGACGCGTCCATGAGTACATAGGACTTGGCTGCCAACTGGGGCGGTGCCGGGGTCATCTGCTCGGCCGCGAAGGCGGCCGGCGTGATCATCAGCAGTACGGGCAGGCAAAGTCGTTTGGCAAGGTTGGTGATATTCATCCGTCTCTCGAAAATCGCTAATGGTCTGAGATGTTTCCTGGGCAAGCGCATGCGCCCAGCACCCGTCATTCTGCTTGTATGGCCGTCGGCCTGATGCGGCATCATGCCGCTGCGGGCAAAACCGGCATTGTACATGGCCGGCACCGGCAATTCATGACAAAAGCGGCAAGCTTGAAGCTGCAAGCTACAAGAAGAGGCAGATCTGCTTTTCCTTGCGGCTTGCGGCTTGCAGCTCGAAGCTGGCGGCGTGCCGCCCGCCGGTCAGTCTGTGACCAGCTTGGCCTGGCCCAAGTTCGCCAGGCGGATGCTGTTCTGCGCCTGCTGGATTTCACCCTGGCTGTTGATCGGCCCCAGGCGCACGCGGTGCAGGGTCTGCTGGTTGCGTACGATCGAGCTGATGAACACGGGCGCGCTGACCATGCTGCTGAGCTTGGAGCGCAACAGCTCGGCGGCGTCCGGGTTGGCGAAGGCCCCCACCTGCAGGAAGCTGCCGGCGTTGCCACCCGGCACATTGTTGCCACCCACCTGCACCGGCACCACAGGCGCAGCGTGCTGTTGCGGCGGCGGGGTCCACTGCTCTACGCGGCCGGTGTTGGCCGGTATCGCCTGGGTCTGGGCTACCTGCGGCTCCTTGAGCACCAATGGCGGGGTCTGGCCACGCTGGGCCCACCACTGCTGAGGGTCGATGCCTTCCACACGCACGTGTGCGGTGCCGGTTTCGGCGTAGCCAAGCTTTTTCGCAGCCGCATACGACAAGTCGATGATGCGGTCCGAGTAGAACGGGCCACGGTCATTTACACGCAGGATGACGCTGCGGCCGTTGGCCAGGTTGGTGACCCGCACATAGGCAGGCAGCGGCAACGTCTTGTGCGCGGCGCTCATGCCATACAGGTCATACAGCTCACCGTTGGCGGTGTTCTGGCCATGGAACTTGGTGCCGTACCACGACGCAGTACCCTCGGCGCGGTAGTTGCGCGCATCCTGCATCGGGTAGTAGGTCTTGCCCAGCACGGTGTACGGGTTGGCCTTGTAGTTACCGGTGTGCACGGTGGGGGTGGCGTCCGGGATCTTGTTGACATCCACATCCCACCAGGGCGCGCCGTCTTTGTGTGCCCGGTTGATGTCCAGGCCAGGCTGGCTGCGCACCACATTACCACCGCTGCTTTGCGGTGCCGGGCGGCTGGAGGAACAGCTGGCCAGCACCAGGCCGACGGCCAGGCAGGTGAACAGCTTGAAAGAAGTGGCAGAGATGATTGCGCGCATTTACTTGACGCCCCGTGCTTGGACCAGCTGTTCCGAAAGCTGATGCACCGCCATGGCATACATCACGCTGCGGTTGTAGCGAGTGATCGCATAAAAGTTCTTCAGGCCCAGCCAGTACTCAGGGCCGTTTTCACCCTCCAGGCGGAAGGCGGTTACTGGCAGATCGTCACGCAGCGCATCATGAACCGACCAGCCAAGGGCACGCAACTGCCCCACCGTGCTCGCCGGCTCGATGCCGGTGGTCAGGCCCTGGTCGGCGCGCTCACCCTGCACCGTGGCACGGCTGACTACGCCTTGGCCGGCAACCCAGCCATGGCGCTTGAAGTAGCTGGCAACGCTGCCAATCGCATCGTCCGGGTTGGTCCAGATGTTAATGTGACCGTCGCCGTCGAAGTCCACCGCGTAGTTGCGAAAGCTGCTCGGCATGAACTGCGGCAGCCCCATGGCGCCGGCATACGAGCCCTTCAGCGTAAGCGGGTCCAGCTGCTCATCGCGGGCCAGCAGCAAGAACTCGCGCAATTCCTTGCGGAAGAACTCCGCCCGTGGCGGGTAATCGAAGCCCAAGGTCGACAGGGCATCGATCACCCGGTAGTTGCCGGTGTTGCGGCCAAAGAAGGTTTCCACGCCGATGATGGCGACGATGTACTGCGCCGGCACGCCATATTCCTGCTCGGCCCGCGCCAGCACCGCCTCGTGCTGCCGCCAGAAGTCCACGCCCCGCGCGATGCGGGCATCGGTGAGGAACATCGGCCGGTATTCCTTCCACGGCTTGACCCGTTCGGCCGGCCGCGAAATGGCGTCAAGAATCGACTGCTTGCGCTGCACTTCACGGAACACGCCCATCAGTTGCTCGGGGGCAAAGCCATAGTCGCGGCTCATCTCGGCAACCAGCTCGGCCACCTGGGGCGAATGCTCATAGTCGCCGGCATGGGCCAGCTGTACAGCGCCGAACAGGCCCACCGCACCAAACCACGGCGCACAACGGGCAGCCCAGTTACGCACTGCTTGCATCAAATTCTTCACCTTTTTCAAACCTGTGCGATCCATTTGCGGTGCGTATGGATCGACATCAAAACGCCAAACGCTGACAGCAGCGTCACCAATGAAGTTCCGCCATAGCTGATGAAGGGCAGCGGTACGCCTACTACGGGCAGAAGGCCGCTCACCATGCCGATATTGACGAATACGTATACAAAGAAAGTCATGGTCAGGCTGCCGGCCAGCAGCTTGCCGAACAGGGTCTGGGCCTGGGCGGTGATCATCAGGCCGCGGCCGATCAGCAGCAGGTACACGATCAGCAGCAGGCAAATACCCACCAGGCCGAATTCCTCGCCGAGCACGGCGATGATGAAGTCGGTGTGGCTTTCGGGCAGGAAGTCCAGGTGCGACTGGGTGCCCAGCAGCCAGCCTTTGCCAAATACCCCGCCCGAACCGATCGCCGCCTTGGACTGGATGATGTTCCAGCCGGTACCCAGGGGGTCGCTCTCCGGGTCCAGGAAGGTCAGCACGCGCTGTTTCTGGTAGTCGTGCATCACGAAGAACCACATCGCCACGGCCACCGGCACCGTGGCGGCCAGCACGCTGAGAATCCAGCGCCAGCGCAGGCCACCCATGAACAGTACGAAAGCCCCGGATGCCAGAATCAGCAGCGCGGTGCCCAGGTCTGGCTGGCGCACGATCAGGATGAACGGCACGCCGATCAGCACCAGGCTGATGGCCACGTGCTTCAAATGCGGCGGCAGCGTGCGCTTGGACAGGTACCAGGCGATGGTCGCCGGCATGATGATTTTCATGAACTCCGAGGGCTGGAAGCGTATGACCCCCGGAATGTTGATCCAGCGGGTCGCACCCATGGCGTTATGGCCCATGACGTCCACCACCACCAGCAGCAACACCCCCGTGAGGTAGGCCAGCGGCACCCAACGGGCCATGAAACGCGGCTCCAGCTGGGCGATGACGAACATGGACACCAGGCCGATGCCGAACGAGGTGGCCTGCTTGAGCAGCAGGTCCCAGTTCTTGCCACTGGCCGAATACAGCACGAACAGGCTGCCCGCCGCCAGGGTGAGCAGAATGATCAGCAGAGGGCCGTCAACGTGGATGCGCTGCAGGAAGCTGGCGCGGCGACGCATCACATCCTCGCTGGAGAGCATGCGGTCGAAATTGTTCATCACAGGGGCGATTCCTGGGTAACGGTGGCAGGTGCGAGCTCAGGCTTGAGCCGCCCATTTTCATCGAGCAACCAGGCATCCATGATCTGGCGTACCACCGGCGCCGCCACACCCGACCCCGACTCGCCGTTCTCGACCATGACCGACACCACGATCTTCGGGTCGTCAGCCGGCGCAAAGGCGACGAACAGCGCGTGGTCGCGGTGGCGCTCCTGAAGCTTGTTGCGGTCGTACTTCTCGCCCTGCTTGATGGCCACTACCTGGGCGGTACCGCTCTTGCCGGCGATGCGGTACTGGGCGCCGAGGGCCGCCTTGCGCGCGGTGCCGCGGGCGCCATGCATCACCTGCTCCATGCCGTGGGTAACCCTGCCCCAGTCGGCCTTGTCGCGCAGCACGATGTTGTCCATGGGGTTTTCGTCCACCGGTGGCTGGCCTTCGATGGTCTTGGCCAGGTGCGGGCGGTTCCATACCCCCTTGTTGGCGATCAGCGCCGTGGCCTGGGCCAGTTGCAACGGCGTTGCCTGCATGTAGCCCTGGCCGATGCCCAGAATGAGGGTTTCACCCGGGAACCACGCCTGCCTGCGGGTGGCGCGTTTCCATTCGCGGGACGGCATCAACCCGGCAGACTCCTCGAACATGTCCAGCGACACCCGCTGGCCGATGCCGAACTTGCCCATGTAGCTCGACAGCCTGTCGATGCCCATCTTGTGCGCAAGGTCATAGAAGTAGGTGTCGTTGGAACGCATGATCGCGGTGTCCAGGTCTACCCAGCCGTCGCCGGTGCGGTTCCAGTTACGGTATTTGTGGTCGTAATTGGGCAGTTGGTAGTACCCCGGGTCGAACACCCGGCTGCTGGCGTTGACCACGCCGCTGTCCAGGCCGGCAATGGCCACGGCAGGCTTGATGGTCGACCCCGGCGGGTAAAGGCCACGCAAAATGCGGTTGAACAGCGGCCGGTCGATCGAATCGCGCAGCTCGGCATAGGCCTTGAAGCTGATGCCGGTAACGAACAGGTTGGGGTCGAAGCTCGGCTGGCTGACCATGGCCAGCACCTCGCCCGTGCGCGGGTCCAGCGCCACCACGGCGCCACGTCGGCCCGCCAGGGCAGCCTCGGCGGCTTCCTGCAGCTTGATGTCCAGGCTCAGCACAATGTCCTTGCCCGGCTTGGGGTCGGTGCGCTTGAGTACCCGCAGTACACGGCCGCGGGCGTTGGTCTCGACCTCTTCATAGCCCACCTGGCCGTGCAACGCATCTTCGTAGAAGCGCTCGACACCGGTCTTGCCGATGTGATGGGTACCGCTGTAGTTCACCGGGTCGAGGGTTTTCAGCTCTTTTTCGTTGATGCGCCCCACGTAGCCTACCGAGTGGGCGAAGTGCGCACCCTGGGGGTAATGCCGCACCAGCTGGGCAACCACCTCCACCCCAGGCAGGCGAAACTGGTTCACGGCCACCCGGGCGATCTGCTCTTCGTTCAACTCGAACAGGATGGGCACCGGCTCGAACGGCCGGCGGCCCTGGCGCATGCGCTTCTCGAACAGGGCACGGTCGTCGGGGGTGAGTTCCAGCACCTCGACGATGCTGTCCAGCACCTCCTGCCAGTTGCCGGCACGTTCGCGGGTCATGGACAAACTGAAGCTGGGACGGTTGTCGGCGACGACCACCCCGTTGCGGTCGAAGATCAGCCCGCGGGTGGGCGGGATCGGCTGCACATGCACCCGGTTGTTCTCCGACAGCGTCGAATGGTAGTCGTACTGGATGATCTGCAGGTAATACAGCCGCGCAATCAGCACGCACACCAGCAGCATGACCGCCACGGCGCCGACCACGACGCGGTTGCGCACAAGACGGGCGTCTTTCTCGTGGTCCTTGAGGCGGATCGGCTGCGACATCGGGCTGCTTACAGGTTCATTTGTGGTAAGGGTGCCCGGACAATACCGTCCAGGCGCGGTAGATCTGCTCGCCGATGAGTATCCTTACCAACGGGTGCGGCAATGTCAGCGGCGACAACGACCAGCGTTGCTCGGCCCGTGCGCACACCTCCGGCGCCAGGCCTTCCGGGCCTCCGACCATCAGGTTGACCGTGCGTGCATCGAGCCGCCAGCGGTCCAGCTCGCCTGCCAACTGCTCGGTGCTCCAGGGCTTGCCATGCACCTCGAGCGTAACGATGCGCTCGCCCTGCTGCACCTTGCCGAGCATGGCCTCGCCCTCCTGACGAATCAGGCGGGCGACGTCAGCATTCTTGCCGCGGGTGTTCAGCGGAATTTCCACCAGCTCCAGCGACAACTCTGCGGGCAGGCGCTTGGCATATTCGTGCCAGCCTTCCTCCACCCACTTCGGCATGCGCGAGCCGACCGCGATCAGGCGCAGACGCACGGCGCCTTACTCGCGGTCTTTGAGCTTGTCGGTGAAGTAGTCACTGGTGTTTTCCGGGCTGTGATGCTTGGCATCGGCGGCGCGGCTTTGCTCGGCACCCACCCACAGGCGCTCCAGGTCGTAGAACTGGCGGGCAGCGGCGGTCATCATGTGCACGATGACATCGTTCAGGTCCAGGAGCACCCAATCGCTGTCGCCCTTGCCTTCTTCACCCAGTGGCTGAGCGCCTTCTTTCTTGACCGCTTCACGGACCTTTTCCAGCATCGCGTTGATCTGGCGGTTGGAGGTACCGGTGGCGATGATCATGTAGTCGGTCAGGCTGTGCTTTTCACGCACGTCGATGACCTGGATGTCTTGTGCCTTGACGTCTTCCAGTGCGCTGATGGTCAGTTTGACCAGGTCTTCGCCAGCGATGCCGTTGGTTTTCTGCTTGCTCATATAAAACTCGTTCAACTCGTTGAATGAGGCGCCAGGGGCGCCGTCAGTTGGGTGCACGATACAGCTCGTGCGCCTCGATGTAGGCCAGTACGGCGTCCGGCACCAGGAACCTCACCGACCTGCCGCTGGCCAGCAGCTGTCGGATCTGTGTAGCCGACACCGCGAGCGGCGTCTGCCAGACGAACGAAATATTTCCCGCCGGGCCGGACATGGCGGTGGGATCGCTCTCGGAGCGCGCAGCCAGCAGGTTGCGCAACTCGTCAGGGGGTTCTACGTCGGCATCCGGGCGCTGCAGCACCAGGATGTGACAGTGTTGCAGCAGTTCGTCCCAACGGTGCCAGCCAGGCAGCCCGCAAAAGGCATCCCAGCCCAGCAACAGGAAAAGCTGGTCGTCAGCGGCCAGTTCCGCGCGCACCGACTCCAGGGTATCGATGGTGTACGACGGCTTGTCTCGTGCCAGTTCGCGCGCATCCACACTCAAGCCTGGCACACCTTGTACAGCACATTGCACCATGGCCAGGCGATGCTGCGCGGTCACCTGCGGGGTATCGCGGTGCGGCGGCCGGGCGTTGGGCAGCAGGCGCAGCTCATCCAGCCCCATGAACTCGGCCACTTCCAGCGCGCTGCGCAGGTGGCCGATGTGCACGGGGTCGAAGGTGCCGCCAAGAATGCCGACGCGCCGGGTAGCCTGGGCCTTGCTCAACTCAGCAGGACTCCTGGCCACGCAGTTGGCCATCACCGATGACCACGTACTTCTCGCACGTCAGGCCTTCCAGGCCAACCGGGCCGCGCGCGTGCAGTTTATCGGTGGAAATGCCGATTTCAGCACCCAGGCCGTATTCGAAACCGTCAGCGAAGCAGGTAGGGGTATTGAGCATGACCGACGCCGAGTCGACTTCTGCCATGAACCTGCGCGCTTCACCTTGATGCTCGGTGAGGATCGAATCGGTGTGGTGCGAGCCGTAGTGGTTGATATGTTCGATGGCCTGGTCAACGCCGTCGACCACACGAATGGAGAGCACCGCGTCGAGGTATTCGGTGTGCCAGTCCTGCTCGGTGGCGGCCTGTGCGTCAATCAATGCGCACGTGCGCTCGCAACCGCGCAACTGCACGCCCTTGTCCTGGAAGCGGCGGGCCATTTCCGGCAAGAAGCGGGCCGCCACCTGCTGGTCGACCAGCAGGGTTTCCATGGCACCGCAGATGCCGTAACGGTAGGTCTTGGCATTGAACGCCACAGGCCAGGCTTTCTCCAGGTCGGCATGCTGGCTGACGTAGATATGGCAGATACCGTCCAGGTGCTTGATGACCGGCACACGGGCATCGCGGCTGATACGCTCGATCAGCCCGCGCCCACCACGGGGCACGATGACATCGACGAACTCGGGCATGCTGATCAGCGCGCCCACCGCTTCGCGATCGGTGGTTTCCACCACCTGCACCACGGCAGCTGGCAACCCCGCAGCCGCCAGGCCGCGCTGAATGCACGCAGCAATGGCGCGGTTGGAATGAATGGCCTCGGAGCCGCCGCGCAGGATGGTGGCATTACCCGACTTGAGGCACAGGCTGGCGGCATCGATGGTCACGTTCGGCCGCGATTCGTAGATGATCCCGATCACCCCCAGCGGCACGCGCATCTTGCCTACCTGAATACCGGACGGGCGGTAGCTCATGTCACGGATGGCACCGACCGGGTCGGGCAGGCCGGCCACCTGACGCAGGCCAGTGATCATGCCATCGATGCGCGCAGGGGTGAGCGCCAGGCGATCGAGCAGCGCCGGCTCCAGGCCATTGGCGCGGCCTTGGGCGAGGTCCTGCTCATTGGCAGCCGTAAGTTCAGCACGACCGGCGTCCAGAGCGTCGGCAGCCGCTTGCAGCGCGCGGTTTTTCTGCGCGGTGGTGGCCCGGCCGATCACCCGGGACGCTTCGCGTGCGGCGCGACCAAGGCGGGTCATGTAGTCAAGAACGGACTCAGTCATGGGTTCGGTGTCTTGGCGAAGGGGAAATCGGCTGATTATAACTGTCATGCAGGTGTACGCCCAGCGGCGGGTGGCGGATGGTCGAAATAAGGTGGGACTGGATTGAAGCGTTCAGCCTCGATTAAGCATTTCATTGCTATCATTGCGCCTTCCCACCCGCGAACCGCCCGCATGCCAGCACTGCCCGACAGCTTCTTCGACCAGGATGCGCAGGCCTTGGCCAAAGCCCTCCTGGGCAAGGTCATCCGCCACCGCCAAGGCAACCTGTGGCTGGCCGCCCGCATCATCGAAACCGAGGCCTACTACCTCACCGACAAAGGCAGCCACGCCTCGCTGGGCTACACCGAAAAGCGCAAGGCGCTGTTTCTCGAGGGCGGCCACATCTACATGTATTACGCCCGTGGCGGCGACTCGCTCAACTTCAGTGCCCAGGGCCCCGGCAACGCCGTACTGATCAAGTCTGCCTACCCCTGGCAGGACGCCCTGTCCGGCCCCGACAGCCTGGCGCAGATGCAACTCAACAACCCCGATGCCAGCGGCAACCTGCGCCCGCCCGAGCGCCTGTGCGCCGGCCAGACCTTGCTGTGCAAGGCACTGGGCCTGAAAGTGCCGCACTGGGACGCACAGCGGTTCGACCCCCAGCGGCTCTATGTGGAAGACTGCGCCAGCCCAGTACCCCGGGTGATCCAGGCCGCCCGCCTGGGCATCCCCCATGGCCGCGACGAACACCTGCCCTACCGCTTCGTCGACGCCGAGTACGCCCGCTTCTGCACACGGAACCCGTTACGCCGCGGCCAAGTCGAAGGCCGCGACTTCTTTACTCTGCAACAAGGGAGCTGAACCATGGACCAATGGCTCGACAGCCTCACCGGCTGGCTGGGTGCCAACCCCCAATGGCTTGGCCTGGCGATTTTCGTGGTGGCCTGCATCGAATGCCTGGCCATCGCCGGCATCATCGTGCCGGGTACCGTGTTGCTGTTTGCAGTGGCAGTGCTGGCCGGTAATGGCGCCCTGAGCCTGGGTGAAACACTGCTGCTGGGTTTTCTCGGCGGCCTTCTCGGCGATGCACTGTCCTACACAGTGGGCAAGTACTTTCACCAGAACATTCGGCGCCTACCCTTGCTGCGCCACCACCCCGAGTGGATCGGCGGCGCAGAAGCCTACTTCCAGCGCTACGGCATCGCCAGCCTGCTGGTAGGCCGCTTCATCGGCCCGCTGCGGCCTATGCTGCCGATGGTGGCCGGCATGTTCGACATGCCGCTGCTGCGCTTCGCCGCTGTCAGCCTGCTGGCGGCCGCCGGCTGGTCGGTAGCCTATCTGCTGCCCGGCTGGGCCACGGGTGCAGCCATGCGCCTGCCGTTGCCCGAGGGGTTCTGGCTACAAGCCGGCATCGTCGCGGGCACCCTGGCGGTGATTATCGGGGTGAGCCTGAGCACCAGCATCCGGGACCACCGCCACGGCACCCGGGTCATTGCCGGGCTCAGCCTGCTGGCCTTGACCGGCGTGTTCCTGGGGTGGCCTTACCTGCACGCGTTCGACCAGGGCGTGATGACGCTGGTGCAGGAACACCGCAGCCAGGCCTATGACGGCACCGTGGTCCTGGTGACCCGACTGGGGGACTTCCGTACCCAGCTGTTTCTGGGCGGGCTGCTGACCGGTCTGCTGTTGCTGGCCCGGCAGTGGCGCCATGCCTTCTTCGCCGGCGGCGCGCTCATGGGCACCGCCATCGCCAACGGTACGCTGAAGTGGCTGTTCGCCCGTGCCCGCCCGGAGGTACTGACCGACCCACTGACCAGCTACAGCATGCCCAGCGGGCACAGCTCTGCTTCGTTCGCGTTCTTTCTGGTAATGGCAGTGCTTGCCGGGCGCGGCCAACCGCCGAGAATGCGCCTCACCTGGGTAGTGATCGGCTGCATCCCTGCCTTGTCGATCGCACTGTCGCGGGTGTACCTGGGTGCACACTGGCCCACCGACATTCTGGCCGGGGCCTTGTTGGCCTGCTGTGTGTGTGCGCTAAGCCTGACACTGGTCCAGTATCGCCAGCCTTTGGCGCCGCTGCCGCAAAAGGTGTGGTGGCTGATACTGCCAGCATGCCTGGCCCTATTCGCCTACTTTGCCACCCATTCGTTCCCCCATGCCCTGCTGCGCTATCAGTATTCGTGAGGCGGCAGCCTAGGCGAACAGCTCGCCCTGTATCCGCTCCAACAGCTTCTGGATTTCGCCCAGCCGCTGCTGGGGCGAATCGAGGCTGAGCAAGTCCAGCTTGTCTTCTTCCATGAACGGCAGCAGGTAAGCCAGCTGGTTGGCCAGCGCCTGCCGCCCGTCTACCGGGCGCGGCATGTCCAGCGCTTCGACCATGGGGTGTTCACCCAGCGCCACCAACAGCGCCAGCAGGTCGTCGTCCGCGTCCTGCAAGGGGCTGTCTGGCGCCTCTGACAGCCACTGCACCTGCCCCACCAGCAACTGGTCCTTCTGCACCTCGGTGGCATCCAGGGTGAAACGCCGCACACCTTCCACCCGGATACCGAGCAAGCCATTGTCCTGCTGGGCGAAGTCGCGGATCACCGCTTCGCAACCAATGGAGGCGACCACCGGCGGCGCCTTGCCCACCTGCTCACCTTCGACGATGCACACTACACCGAAGCCCTCGCCCTGCTTCATGCAGCGCCCGATCATGTCCAGGTACCGGGCCTCGAATATCTGCAGGTCCAGGAAGCAGCCCGGAAACAGCACGGTATCGAGGGGAAACAGCGGTAACGTCATTTCAAGTCCTCATGCCACCAGGCTGACAGCCAGCGGCAGGAACACCGCAGTCGCCACGCCCATCAGGCTCATCGCCAGCGCGGCAAAGGCGCCGCATTCGTCACTTTCCTGCAAAGCCACCGACGTGCCGACCGCGTGGGCGGTTACCCCCAGCGACATGCCACGGGCTTCTGGGCTGTGCACACCGCAGCGGCTCAGCAAGGCCGGGCCAAATATGGCCCCGAGCACCCCGGTAATCAGCACGAACACCGCCGCCAGTGCGGCCACGCCACCGATCTGTTCGGCCACCAGCATGGCGATGGGCGAGGTGACCGACTTGGGCGCCATGGTCATCAGGATCATGTGTTCGGCACCAAACCACCAGCCCAGCAGCAGGCAGCAAAGCGTGGCGAACAGCCCCCCGAGTACCAGCGTAGTAAAGGTTGGCCAGAACAGCTGACGAATGCGCCGCAGGTTCAGGAACAGCGGCACCGCCAGGGCGACCGTAGCCGGGCCCAGCAGGATATTCATGATTTCAGTGCTCTTGCGGTACTCGCGGTAGTCGATACCACAGATAAGCAGCACACCGATCACCAGGGCCATCGACACCAGCACCGGTTGCAGGAAGATCCAGCGCGTCTTCTCGTACCCTGCCAGCACCAGTTGATACGCACCCAGGGTGATGCCGATACCGAACAGTGGATGATGCACCACGGCGTCGAGTGCGCCCTGCCAGTCGAGCATCATGGCTGCTCCTCGCGCCTGGCCTGGCGATGGATGAGCTTCTGCATCAACACGCCGACGAACACCAGGGTGAGCAGGCACGAAATCAACAGCGCCCCCACAATCGCCCAGAAGTCATCGGCGATGTCGCGGGCGTACACCATCACCCCTACCGCAGGCGGCACCAGCAGCAGCGGCAGGTACCGCAGCAGGCTGCCAGCCGCCAGGTTCAGGGGCTCGCCCACCTCACCGCGCACCATCAGGAAGCACAGCAACAGCAACAGGCCCAGGATCGGCCCCGGCAAGAACGGCAGCAGCAGGTGATTGAGCGCCGTACCCAACAGCTGGAACAGCACCAGCCAGGTCAAACCACGCAACAGCATAAGCATCTCCCTATGGCATGCGGCCCATTATAAGCATGCACCTGCAGTAGTCATCGAACCCTGCGTAACTTGACTGAACGCAGGGCGCATGCTGACCTTGCACTTTCGTACCAACTACAACGGTGGAGACATTGCGATGCCCCAGGTACCGGTAACAGCGCTGTCGCAGTACGTTGGCAAGCCACTGGGCCATTCGGCCTGGCTGAAAATTGACCAGCAGCGTATCAACCTGTTCGCCGAAGCGACCGGGGACTTCCAGTTCATTCACGTCGACCCGCAGAAGGCCGCTCTAACGCCTTTCGGCGGCACCATCGCCCATGGTTTCCTCACCTTGTCCCTGATACCCACACTGATCGAGGACATCCTGGTGCTGCCGCAAGGCCTGAAGATGGTGGTGAACTACGGGCTGGACAGCGTGCGCTTCATGCAGCCGGTAAAGGTAGGCAGCCAGGTGCGGTTGAAGGTGGACCTGGCCGGGGTGACGGAGAAGAAACCGGGGCAGTGGTTGCTCAAGGCAATTGCCACCCTGGAAATAGAGGGTGAAGAAAAGCCTGCCTATATCGCGGAGTCGCTCTCGCTGTGTTTCGTCTAGGCACCACGGGGGCTATCCCAGGGGGCTATCCCAGGCTTCTCTACAAACCCTCTGCACTCGCGTAAACTGCCAGCCTTTGTGCAGCCCAGGCTGCCCCTGTCGATTTAGCAAAGGTGCCCGCCATGCCCTGGCTGCAAGTACGCCTGGCCATCAGCCCGGAACAAGCCGAAACCTACGAAGATGCGCTGCTGGAAGTGGGCGCAGTATCGGTGACCTTCATGGACGCCGAAGATCAGCCGATCTTCGAGCCAGACCTCAACACCACGCCACTGTGGTCGCACACTCACCTGCTGGCCCTGTTCGAGGCCGATACCCAGCCCGAGCAGGTGTTTGCCCACTTGCGCCTGCTGACCGACGGCGAGCTGCCGCAACACCAGGCCGAGGTGATCGAGGACCAGGACTGGGAGCGCAGCTGGATGGACAACTTCCAGCCGATGCGCTTCGGCCGTCGCCTGTGGATCGTGCCCAGCTGGCACGACGCCCCGGAAAAAAACGCCGTCAACCTCCTGCTCGACCCGGGCCTGGCGTTCGGCACTGGCACCCACCCCACCACCGCGCTGTGCCTGGAATGGCTGGATGGCCAGGAACTGCAGGGCACCCAGGTACTGGACTTCGGCTGCGGCTCGGGCATTCTGGCCATTGCAGCCCTGCTGCTGGGGGCCCGTGAGGCCGTGGGTACCGACATCGACGTGCAGGCCATCGAAGCCTCGCGGGACAACGCCCAGCGCAACGGCATCGCCGATGACAAGCTGGCACTCTACCTGCCTGAGCACATGCCGGCCATGCAGGCCGACGTACTGGTCGCCAACATCCTGGCCGGGCCGCTGGTTTCGCTCGCACCGCAGTTGTCCGGGCTGGTTCGCCCAGGCGGCCTGCTGGCATTGTCGGGCATCCTCGCCGAACAGGGCGAAGAAGTGGCCGCCGCCTATACTGCCGATTTCGAGCTCGACCCCATCGTCGTTCGCGACGGCTGGGTGCGTATCAGTGGTCGCCGCCGCCCAGCGCGCCCATAACCGTCCCCTGCACAGCCTCCGGATCGCCGCATGACCGACAGTTTCGTCACCCAGTGCCCGCATTGCCAGACCAGCTTTCGCGTCACTCACCACCAGTTGAGCGTAGCCCGTGGCGTGGTGCGCTGCGGCCAATGCCTGCAGGTGTTCAACGCCGCCAAGCAACTGCTGGAGCAAAACCGCGCCCAGGCAGGCAGCACACCGGTGGCATCCGCGGCCGACAGCGAGGGTGCAGCAGCGCCCGCCAGCCAACCTGTGGTGGCCGCCGCGCCCGTGGAGCCCGTTGCGGGCGAGCCGGCCGATACGCCAGAAGCTGCCCTGGCCCGCACCACCCAGGCCCTGGACGAACTCGACCTGGACATGGAACTGGAGCGCCTGGAGCGCCGCGGGCAGTCGCCGCAATCGCGCCCGGCCAACGCCGATGGCGGCTTGCAGGCACGGCGCGACGAGCCCCATGCGCAAGACCCTGCAGACGATCTGTTTGGTACCGCCACCGACGAGCCGCTGGAGCCGCAACAGGCCGCAGCCGCTCCGCTGCTAAGCGAACCTCCGCCCCCAGGCCTGGTGCCCGGTGAGCGTACCGAACCCACCTTTACCGGTAGCCTGGACCTCGACACCGACGATGAGCCCACCCTGCAGCGCGGGGTGGTGATCGAGGATGAACCGCACCGCGACCCACCCATGCGTACTGATGCTGACGATGTTCCCATCCAGGGCCTGAGCGCTCTGGACGACGAACCGCCGGCACTGCACATTTCCGCCCGGGACGACGATGACGCCACCCCGCCCCCCGTGGCAGGCGAGCGCCTGGAGCCTGGCCTGTCGGGTAAGCCCGAGCGCCCACGGCGCAAGGAGCCGTTGGTGGACGTGATGGACGACCCGCTGCAGCTGGGCTGGGAAAAGCCCGCCCCCAACTGGGGCAAGCGTATTCTGTGGACGGTACTGACGCTGCTGGCCGCAGGCCTGCTGGCCTTGCAGTACGTGTGGTTCCACTTCGACGAGCTGGCCCGCCAGGACCAGTATCGCCCCCTGTTCGAGAACATCTGCCCTGCCGTAGGCTGCCAGGTGCCGTCACGGGTCGATATCGCCCGCATCAAGAGCAGCAACCTGGTGGTGCGCAGCCACCCGGACTTCAAGGGCGCCCTGATCGTGGATGCAATCATCTACAACCGCGCCCCCTTCGCCCAGCCGTTCCCGCTGCTGGAACTGCGCTTCGCCGACCTCAATGGCCAGTTGATTGCCAGCCGGCGCTTCAAGCCCAGTGAATACCTGTCTGGCGAACTGGCGGGCCGCGGCGAAATGCCCAGCCAAACCCCCATCCACATCGCCCTGGACATCCTCGACCCAGGCCCGAAAGCCGTCAACTACAGCCTCAGCTTCCGTTCCCCAGAGTAAGCTGCAAGCTTCAAGCGGCAAGATAAAGGCAGCTGCGGTTCGGGCCTCTGTCTTGCAGCTTGCCGCTTGCAACTTGCAGCTCGAGGCCGGAGGCCGAGAACTGCTCAGATTTTATCCAAATCCATCTTTATCCAGTCATCGAGAGCGGGTATCATGCCAACCCTTTTTCGAACTCCAAGATTCGGCCCCACAACAGGGATCACCTATGTCGGCGGTACGCATCGGCCCATACACACTGCGCAACAACCTGATCCTCGCGCCCATGGCCGGGGTCACGGACCAGCCTTTCCGAACACTTTGCCAGCGCATGGGCGCAGGCATGGTGGTGTCAGAAATGGTGTCCAGCGACATGTCCTTGTGGAACAGCCGCAAGTCGAGCCTGCGCCGCATCCATGAAGGCGACCCCGAGCCCCGTTCGGTGCAGATCGCCGGGGGGGATGCGCAGATGATGGCCGCAGCTGCCCAGGCCAACGTGGCGGCGGGTGCGCAGATCATCGATATCAACATGGGCTGCCCGGCGAAAAAAGTCTGCAACAAAGCTGCAGGCTCTGCTTTATTGAGAGATGAGGCACTGGTCAGCGACATTCTGCACGCGGTAGTCGGCGCGGTGGATGTTCCGGTGACCCTGAAGATCCGCACCGGTTGGGACCGGGCGAACAAGAACGGCCTGAACGTGGCAAGAATTGCCGAACAGGCCGGCATCCAGGCGCTTGCGGTGCATGGCCGCACACGCGCCGACCTGTACACCGGTGAAGCCGAATACGACACCATCGCTGCCATCAAGCAGGCGGTATCGATCCCGGTCTTCGCCAACGGCGATATCACTTCGCCAGAAAAGGCCCGGGCAGTGCTGGACGCCACGGGGGTTGACGGCTTGCTGATTGGCCGGGCTGCCCAGGGGCGGCCCTGGATATTCCGTGAGGTCGAGCATTACCTGCGCACTGGGCAACACTTGCCAGCGCCGCAACTGGACGAAGTGGAACGCATCCTGCTGGAGCACCTGGCTGCGCTGCATGCCTTCTATGGCGATGTGATGGGCGTGCGTATCGCCCGCAAGCACGTAGGCTGGTACCTGGCAACACGACCCGGCGGCAAGGAGTTTCGCTCCCGGTTCAACGCTTTGGAAGACACACAAGCGCAGTGCGCCAACGTTCGCGCGTATTTCAGCGAACGTCGACAGAGCCTTGAGACAGAGGACGGACAAGGGGTGGCCGCATGACGATGATGACCGAGACTTTTGTGAGTGGAACAACGCCCGTGAGCGATAACGCCAACCTGAAACAGCACCTGAACACGCCGAGCGAAGAGGGCCAGACCCTTCGCGACAGCGTCGAGAAGGCGCTGCACAACTACTTCGCCCACCTGGAAGGCGCGACCGTCACAGACGTGTACAACCTGGTGCTCTCCGAAGTCGAGGCGCCCCTGCTCGAAAGTGTCATGAGCTACGTCAAGGGCAACCAGACCAAAGCCAGCGAGATGCTCGGGCTCAACCGAGGCACCCTGCGCAAGAAGCTCAAGCAGTACGACTTGCTGTAAGCCAGAATCCCAATCAGAAAAGGCGGCTCCTTGAACAGAGACGCCTTTTTTGCTGACTCCACCGCGTTATTTGGAACCCGAAATGACCGACCAGACTACCCGCCTGCCAGTCCGCCGCGCCCTGATCAGCGTCTCCGACAAGACCGGTATCCTCGAATTCGCCCGTGAGCTGCAACAGCTCGGTGTCGAGATCCTGTCCACCGGCGGCACCTACAAGCTGCTCAAGGACAACGGTGTCAACGCGGTGGAAGTGGCTGACTACACCGGCTTCGCCGAAATGATGGATGGCCGGGTGAAAACCCTGCACCCGAAAATTCACGGTGGCATCCTGGGCCGTCGCGGCACCGATGACGCCATCATGAACGAGCACGGGATCAAGCCGATTGACCTGGTCGCCGTCAACCTCTACCCGTTCGAAGCCACTATCGCCAAGCCTGGCTGTGACCTGCCGACCGCCATCGAGAACATCGACATCGGCGGCCCGACCATGGTCCGTTCGGCAGCCAAGAACCACAAGGACGTTGCCATCGTGGTCAATGCCGGCGACTACGCCAGCGTGCTCGAAGGCCTCAAGGCGGGTGGCCTGACCTACGCCCAGCGCTTCGACCTGATGCTCAAGGCCTTCGAGCACACTGCCGCCTACGACGGCATGATTGCCAACTACATGGGCACCATCGACCAGGCCAAGGACACCCTGAGCACCGAAGCGCGCAGCGAATTCCCGCGCACCTTCAACAGCCAGTTCGTCAAGGCCCAGGAAATGCGCTACGGCGAGAACCCGCACCAGAGCGCGGCGTTCTACGTAGAAGCCAACAAAGGCGAAGCCAGCATCTCCACCGCCGTGCAGCTGCAAGGCAAGGAACTGTCGTTCAACAACGTGGCCGACACCGACGCTGCGCTGGAATGCGTAAAAAGCTTCGTCAAACCGGCGTGCGTCATCGTCAAGCACGCCAACCCGTGCGGCGTGGCCGTGGTGCCTGAAGACGAAGGCGGCATCCGCCAGGCGTACGAGCTGGCCTACGCCACCGACACCGAGTCGGCGTTCGGCGGCATCATCGCCTTCAACCGCGAGCTGGATGGCGAAACCGCCAAGGCCATCGTCGAGCGCCAGTTCGTCGAAGTGATCATCGCACCGAAAATCTCCCAGGCTGCCCGCGACGTGGTGGCGGCCAAGCAGAACGTTCGCCTGCTGGAATGCGGCGAGTGGCCAGCCGAGCGTGCTGCCGGTTGGGACTTCAAGCGTGTCAACGGCGGCCTGCTGGTACAAAGCCGCGATATCGGCATGATCGGCGCCGATGACCTGAAGATCGTCACCAAGCGCGCACCGACCGAACAGGAAATCCACGACCTGGTGTTTGCCTGGAAAGTGGCCAAGTTCGTCAAGTCCAACGCCATTGTGTACGCCAAGCAGCGCCAGACCATCGGTGTGGGTGCCGGCCAGATGAGCCGCGTCAACTCCGCTCGCATTGCTGCCATCAAGGCCGAGCATGCTGGCCTGCAAGTGCAAGGCGCGGTCATGGCATCGGACGCATTCTTCCCGTTCCGTGATGGCATCGACAATGCCGCTAAAGTGGGTATCAGCGCCGTGATCCAGCCAGGTGGCTCGATGCGTGATGCCGAGGTGATTGCTGCCGCTGATGAAGCCGGCATTGCCATGGTGTTCACCGGTATGCGCCACTTCCGCCACTGATTTACGGCAATCGGCCGCACTGAAGCAGGCATCTGCTGCGTTGGGGCCGGTTCCGCTGATGCTCATTGCCAGAAGGCAACTCCGCTCATCGGAACCGGCCCCGCCTTGCATCTACCTGCTTCATTGCGACCTCGTACAGCGAGAGGCAAAGCCTCTCGTTCGACAGACTTCGAGGTTTTGACATGAAAGTTTTGATCATTGGCAGCGGCGGCCGTGAGCACGCCCTGGCCTGGAAAGTCGCCCAGGACCCACGCGTCGAGAAGGTCTTCGTTGCCCCGGGTAACGCTGGCACCGCCATTGAAGCCAAGTGCGAAAACGTTGCCATCGACGTGTGCGCCCTTGAGCAACTGGCCGACTTCGCAGAAACGAATGTCGACCTGACCATCGTCGGCCCCGAAGCCCCTCTGGTGATCGGCGTGGTGGACCTGTTCCGCAGCCGCGGTCTGGACTGCTTCGGCCCAACCAAGGGCGCGGCCCAGCTGGAGGGCTCCAAGGCATTCACCAAGGACTTCCTGGCGCGCCACAAGATCCCGACCGCCGACTACCAGAACTTCACCGAGATCGAGCCGGCCCTGGCCTACCTGCAGGAAAAAGGCGCACCGATCGTGATCAAGGCCGACGGCCTGGCAGCGGGCAAAGGCGTGATCGTCGCCATGACCCTGCAGGAAGCCGAAGAGGCCGTGCGTGACATGCTCGCTGGCAATGCCTTTGGCGATGCCGGTTCGCGCGTGGTGATCGAAGAGTTCCTCGACGGTGAGGAAGCCAGCTTCATCGTGATGGTCGACGGCCACAACGTGCTGCCCATGGCCACCAGCCAGGACCACAAACGTGTCGGCGACCAGGACACCGGCCCGAACACCGGCGGCATGGGTGCCTACTCCCCTGCCCCTGTGGTGACCGCCGACGTGCACCAGCGTGTGATGGACCAGGTTATCTGGCCGACCGTGCGCGGCATGGCTGAAGAAGGCAACGTGTACACCGGTTTCCTGTATGCCGGCCTGATGATCGACAAAGCGGGCAACCCCAAGGTCATCGAGTTCAACTGCCGCTTCGGCGACCCAGAAACCCAACCCATCATGCTGCGCCTGGAATCGAGCCTGGTGTTGCTGATCGAAGCCGCCTTTGCCAAGGCGCTGGACAAGGTCGAGGCCCAGTGGGACCCGCGCCCGAGCCTGGGCGTGGTGCTGGCTGCCGGCGGTTACCCGGGCGACTACGCCAAAGGCGCGGCCATCAGCGGCCTGGACGCAGCGGCCAAGCTGCAAGGCAAGGTGTTCCATGCAGGCACCACGCTCAAGGATGGCCAGGTGGTCACTGCCGGTGGTCGCGTGCTGTGCGCCACCGCCATGGGTGACACGGTGCAGGCCGCCCAGCAGCAGGCCTACCGCCTGGCTGAGCAGGTGAAGTGGGACGGCAGCTTCTACCGTACCGACATCGGTTACCGGGCCATTGCCCGTGAGCGTGGCGAGCAGCACTAAGCCGCATCGCTGCGCCGTAACGCCCGGGCAGTGCAAGGCCCGGGCGCACGGCAGCCGCCCCGTCGGCAGGGCCCAGCCAGGCCTTGCCATCGGCTTGGCGCGCCGCGCATAGTTATCACCCCGCACATCGGCTAAGAAGGGATTTCGTAGTGCGCCGGCTCCGGATTGCCTCAGCGTTGTTCATCAGTTTGCTGTCCCTGCTGTGCGTGCTACCGGCCATGGCGGAGCATGATGGCGGGTGGGCGCTGCTGCTCGACGAACATGCCAACCTGCAACTGAGCGACGTGCGCTCCGAACGCTATCGCAACCAGTTCAGCCCCCTTGAGCTCGACGAACTGGATGCGGCCCCCGCCGACCAGGCGCTGTGGTTGCACTACCGCCTGGAACCCGGCCCTCAGGAACAACTGCTGCGGGTCTTCGCCCCGGACCTTTCCGGCCTCGACCTGTACGCCCTGCAGGGCGACAAGCTGTTGCGCCAGCTGCACCACGGCCGCCACGCCGGTACGGCACAACCCACCCTGCGGGGCAGCGATCACGTACTGCCCCTGCCCAACAGCACGCAACCCCTGGACATCTACCTGCGGCTGGTGTCGGAACACCAACTGCGCCCTGCCATCAGCCTGGAACCCGCCGCCGAGGCGGCGGCCAGCCAGCACCAGCCGCTGCTGTTCGGCATGCTGTTTGGTGGGCTGGTGATGCTGATCCTGCACAACCTTATCCGCTTCATCTACAGCCGCTCTAGCACCACCCTGGTGCTGGCGCTTTACCACAGCCTGATGCTGCTCAGCGGTTTGATCCTGCTCAACCTCAGCGGCCCCTGGTGGCACGTGTGGCACAGTGCACAAACCCCTGCGGCCTACCTCACGCTGGTGCTGGCGGGCCTGGCGGGGTTGTATTTCACTCAGCGGTTCTTCTACCCCTTCCACTCGGCGCGCCTGAACAAGCTGTTGAATGGCGAAATGCTGGTTGTAGCGCTCAGCGGCTTGATCCTGCTGTTCGTCGATACCTTGCCGCTGAACCTGATGACATATGCCCTGATGGCTTTGGGCAGCGTCACCATGCTGCTGGTCAGCAGCTACTACTGGTACAAGGGCTATGCGCCTGCCCGGCTGTTCAGCGTCGCCATGATCGTGTTCAACGTCGGTGGCCTGGTACTGCTGCCTGCGCTGCTGGGGCTGACGCGCACCTCGACACCCTGGCTGCTGTGCATTCTGCTGGGGCTGGCCGTGGCCAGCGGGCTGCTGCTCAACCTGGCCGTCAGCGACCGCCTGCGGCGCATGAACGAAGAGCGCTTCAGTGCCAGCCGAGCACTGGCCGCCAGCGATGCCGAAATCAATGCCAAGGCCGAATTCCTGGCCAAGATCAGTCACGAGATCCGCACCCCCATGAACGGCGTGCTGGGCATGACCGAACTGCTGCTGGGCACGCCGCTGTCGGTGAAGCAGCGCGACTACGTGCAGACCATTCACAGCGCCGGTAACGAACTGCTCACCCTGATCAACGAGATCCTCGACATCTCCAAGCTCGAATCCAGGCAGATCGAGCTGGATGATGTGCAGTTCGACCTCAACGCGCTGATCGAAGACTGCCTGAATATCTTCCGGGCCAAGGCCGAGCAGCAGAATATCGAGCTGATCAGCTTCACCCAGCCGCAGGTCCCGCGGGTGATCAGTGGCGACCCGACACGCCTGCGCCAGGCCTTGTCGAGCCTGCTGGAAAACGCACTCAAAAACACCGACCAAGGCGAGATTCTGCTGGTGGTGGCCCTGGACCAACGCGGCGAAGTACCGCGCCTGCGCATCGCCGTGCAGGACAGCGGCGAGCCGCTACCGGCCGCCGACCGCGAAGCCCTGCTGCAGGCCAAGTTGCACAGCCATCACTTTCTCTCCAGCAACAAGCTGGGCGGCCACCTGGGGCTGATGATTGCCAAGCAGTTGATCGGGCTGATGCAGGGTGAATTTGGCATCAAGAGCAGCACGGGCACCGGCAACACCCTGTGGCTGACCCTGCCGCTGGACCCTTCCGCCCTGGAGCAGCCCCCGGCAGACCTTGACGGCCCGCTGCGCGATGCCCGGGTGCTGGTGGTGGACGACAACGACACCTGCCGCAAGGTGCTGGTGCAGCAATGCAGCGCCTGGGGCATGAACGTAAGCGCAGTGCCTTCCGGCAAGGAGGCCCTGGCACTGCTGCGCACCAAGGCCCACTTGCGCGACTACTTCGACGCGGTGTTGCTGGACCAGAACATGCCGGGCATGACCGGCATGCAGCTGGCGGCCAAGATCAAGGAAGACCCCAGCCTGAACCACGACATTCTGGTGGTCATGCTTACCGGCATCAGCAACGCGCCCAGCAAGATCATCGCGCGCAATGCCGGGGTCAAGCGGATCCTCGCCAAGCCAGTGGCCGGCTACACGCTCAAGACGACACTGGCCGAAGAGCTAGCCCAGCGCGGCCGCGACCAGCTGTCGTCCGTCACCGCGCTGGGCAAGCCCCAGGCGCTGGAGCTTCCCGGTGATTTCCGGGTGCTGGTGGCCGAAGACAACAGCATTTCCACCAAGGTGATTCGCGGCATGCTTGGCAAGTTGAACCTGGAGCCAGACACCGCCGCCAACGGCGAAGAGGCCCTGCAGGCGATGAAAGCCAAGCGCTACGACCTGGTGCTGATGGACTGCGAAATGCCGGTGCTGGATGGTTTTTCCGCCACTCAGCTGTTGCGTGAGTGGGAAGCCGCCCACCAGCGGCCACGCACCCCGGTGGTGGCACTGACCGCGCACATTCTCGCCGAGCACAAGGAACGCGCGAAACTGGCGGGCATGGACGGGCACATGGCCAAGCCGGTGGAGCTCTCGCATCTGCGCGAAGTGGTGCAGTACTGGGCCAGACAGCGGGATGCCAAAACCGACCCTGCACCACCCCGCTGACCTGCGGGGGCCATACCCGGCCCCACAGGTGGGCCGGGTGTCAAAAGGCGTAGTCAAGCACACGCTGCAGGCTCAGTTGCACGACGCGGTCCTGCACCTTCGGTAGAAAGCTGTGCTCGAACGCCAGCAGGTTGAAACGCACCAGTTCCGCCCGCACGTGCTTGTGGCTGCGCTTGCGGTTGATGAACCCTGCGCTGAATGCCGAGCGCACATCCGTTTCGTGGTAAACCACCATATCTACGCGGTTGGCACCGGCCGGCGCACACGGTAGCAACTGGAAATGCTGGCGCTCCAGTGCGTAGTGCTCCAGCTTCTGCAGCACCGAGGGGTTGGCCACCAACTTGTGCAAGGCAATGCCCGTGGCCGTGGCGAAATGCTCACCCGCGGTTGCAGCAATGGTTTCCAGCACCTGGTCCACCTGCCTGGTGCGCTGATGATCGGGCCAGTGCACCTGCTCGGGCGACAGCGCATCCCAGCCCATGAACTTCAGTTGGTTGCGGTAGTAAGCAAACCAGTCCTGCACCAAGCCCTCCCGGTGAGCAGCTTCGGTCGCGCGCTCGGCCAGCGCCAATGCCAGTTTCACCTTGTGCTTGTGCGCGGCGGGCACGCCATCCAGAAAGGACACGACACCCGCGCCAATCACGGCAGCTGCAGCTTCACTCATGGCCGGCCCCTGTCTGCGATGCGTGAGGATCGAAGCGGTACTCGCCCTGGCCATCCTTGGTTTGCATCAAGGCATGCAGCGCCTCGCGCTGGTGCTGGAAACGCGCGTTATCCAGGGCCAGGGAAATGCCATTGAACGCGGCCTCGCCCTTGAGTACCTGGTCGCTCAGCAACTGCGCCAGCGACAGGCCCGAGAGCGGCGTTTGTGTGTGCAGGGTAATGCTGCACAGGTCCAGCACCGGGCCTGGTTTGAGCAGCCCGAGTTCAATGACCACCTGAGAACCACCGGCCTGGTCCTGCACGCTGAATTTCTTCAGATGCGCCACCCCGGCCGCTGACTGGCGTAAATCCGCAGCGAAGGCTGCCAATACGGCTTGCTGTTGAATCGAGCGCACCTTGAGCCAGGCCTCCAGGGGCTGCAGCCGTGTGCTACGGGTCGCCTGCCCAAGCTGCCTCTGATCGTAAGTGCTGGCCAGCTTGATCCAGCCCAACCGGCGCAGGGCCGCCCGGTAGGCGTCGTACCAGGCGTCATGGTCGGCAAACCGCGAGCCGGCCTCCTTGTTCGCGACCAGTTGCGCGTACAGTATCGAGTCGAACGCGGCCTGGCGCTGAACCTCGGCCCCGGCCGGTGCATACAACAGCGCCGTGCCGCCGATCAGCATGAGCTGCTCGTCTGCTTTATCCATGGTGTCGTCTCTTCGGTAAACCCGGGAAAGGGGGGGCCCCCCCCCCCCCCCCCCCCCGGGCCGCGAGGTAT
>NZ_JACVVF010000030.1:0-61276 GCF_016648095.1 Pseudomonas sp. S32 | reverse complement strand
AACGTAGGAGCGAGCGCAGCTCGCGATGCGCCGCGCGGGCGGCGCTCGATCCGCGCACCACCGCACAAACCACGTCCTACCTCAAAGCCCGCGCAACAACCCAAACCGTTTGCGCAACACCCAGTCCAGCAGCCGCCGCGGCAGCACTTGCGCCAATAGCGGCAGGGCGGTGCTGCCATTGCCCAGCCTGACCAGCACCGGTACAGGCGAGCGCCGCGTTGCCGCCAGCACACCCTGGGCAAAGCTCGCCGCAGGGGTGGGCCTGTCCTGGGAAGCACGGGCCCTGGCCTGGATCTGCTCACGTAACGGCCACCAGGGCGACGCCGGTGCCAGCAACTGCTCAGCCTCGTGTTGCGCATGGCTGGCAAACTGCGACGCGATGGCACCGGGCTGCACCTCCATCACCCGAACGCCGAACGGCGCCAGCTCCAGGCGCAGGGCGTCGGTCAGCGCATGCACGGCGGCCTTGGAGGCGCAGTAAGCCCCGGCGAACGGCGTCACCAGCACACCCGACACACTGCCGATATTGACTACCAGGCCTCTGGACCGGCGCAGCAACGGGAACAACGCGCGGGTTACCCCCACCAGCGCGAACACATTGGTCTGGAACTGGCGCTGCATGGCGTCTACCCCACCATCGAGCAGGGGCCCCATGGCGCCGTAGCCTGCATTGTTGATCAGGATATCGAGGGTGGGCAGTTCCTCGGCCAGCCGGGTCAGTGCCTGCGGGTCGTTGACGTCCAGCGGCCTGGCAGTAGAACCTGCAGCGGCCAGGCGCTCAACGTCTTCAGGTTTGCGGGCGGTGGCCCACACCTCATGGCCGGCATCGCGGAAGGCGTCGGCCAGGGCGCGGCCGATGCCGCTGGAACAACCGGTGATCAGAACGGTGGGCATGGCAGAGCCTTTGGTCAGGGCGGTTAGTTGGCGAAGGTGCCTTGCAGGTGCTCGGCGCGGAATTCCAGGGTTTGCGCACGGTAGCCTGCGCGCAGTGGGGGCAATGGCAGGCAATCGCTCCATTGGGCACCCGCCTGCAGTTCGCCAGGGCCACGGTAGCGCGGTGCGTTGTAGGTATTTTCGGCAAGGTTGACGGTGTCGCCCGGCGCATAGGCGGCCACCCGCCAGCGCAGTTCGGTGAGCGGCACCGTGTTGTCGTTGCGGATGGTGACCTGCAATGGGCGGTCGGCCGGGCATTGGGCAGGTGCATGGACCAGCCGCAGGTCTACCCGCGCCAGTTGCGACGCCTCGCGGCTGTCCTGCCAGATGACGAACAGCGCCACAAGCCCCAGCCCACCAATGGCCGCCAGGGAGAGCGGCAATGCCTTGGCCGGGTAGCGCAGCAGCAGTCCCAGCCAGGTAAGGATGAGCAGGGCGCCGATGATCATGGGGGTGCAGACCTGAGTTGCGCGGGGTCTGAGCATCGTAGCGTGAAATGGGAATGGGCTCAAAACGGTGGCAGTCACTGCCTTGATCCGTTCGAGCCCATCGCTGCCAAGCCGGCGCCTACACCGGCCTCATCAACCCAGGCCGGTTGCGCCCTCTGCTGCCACCGAGGTACGCCCATACACGTCCTCGAAACGCTCGATATCATCCTCGCCCAGGTAACTGCCCGATTGCACCTCGATGATTTCCAGCGGGATCTTGCCGGGGTTACGCAGGCGGTGTACCGAGGCGATCGGGATGTAGGTGGACTGGTTCTCGGTCAGCAGGAATACCTTCTCGTCACAGGTGACCTCGGCGGTGCCGGACACCACGATCCAGTGTTCCGCCCGGTGATGGTGCATCTGCAACGACAGGCTGGCGCCCGGCTTCACGGTGATGTGCTTGACCTGGAAGCGGCCGCCCATGTCCACCGAATCGTACGAGCCCCACGGGCGATAGACTTCCAGGTGGTTCTGGGTTTCGCTGCGGCCCTGCGCGTCCAGCGACTTGACCATCTGCTTCACGCCCTGAACCTTGTCTTTGTGGGCAATCATCATGGCGTCCTTGGTCTCGACCACCACGATGTTCTCCAGGCCGATCACCGACACCAGCTTGCCGTTGCCGTGGATCATGCAGTTGTGGCTGTCCTGCACCATCACGTCGCCCTTGGTGACATTGCCGTTGTCGTCCTTGTCGTGCACATCCCACAGCGACGACCAGCAACCCACGTCGCTCCAACCGGCCGACATCGGCACCACGCAGGCGCGCCGGGTTTTTTCCATCACCGCATAGTCGATGGAGTTGTCCGGGCAGCAGGCGAAGGTGGCTTCATCGATGCTCAGCGTGTCGCCATCGGCCTGGCTGCGTTCCAGGGCCAGCATGCAGGTGTCGTAGATGTCGGGATCGTGCTTTTTCAGTTCTTCGATGAAGCGGCTGGCACGGAACAGGAACATGCCGCTGTTCCAGAAGTAGCCACCGGCCTTAACGAACTCGGCAGCGCGCTTCTCATCGGGCTTTTCCACAAACTGGGCCACCCGCGCCACCCCTTCGGGCAACAAGGCATCCTGGCTGGAACGGATGTAGCCATAGCCGGTTTCAGGCTTGGTCGCCGGCACCCCGAACAGCACCATCTCGCCACGTTCGGCAGCTACCGTGGCCAGGGCCAGCGCGCGCTGCAGGGCCTTCTGGTCATCGATCACATGGTCGGCTGGCAGTACCAGCATCAGCTCGTCACGGCCTTCATTCACCAGTTTCATGGCGGTCATGGCCACGGCTGGCGCGGTGTTACGCCCGAATGGCTCCAGCAGGATGCCCTGGGTCTGCAGCGACAGCGCGGCCAGTTGCTCCTGCACGATGAAGGTGTGGTCCTTGTTGCAGACCACGATGGGCGCATCCATGCCTTCGAACACCAGCCGTTCGATGGTTTGCTGGAACAGCGTGTGCTCGCCGGTCAGGGCCAGAAACTGCTTGGGGAACTGCTTGCGCGACAGGGGCCACAGGCGCGAACCGCTACCACCAGAAAGAATTACCGGGATCATCGTGTTTCTCCACTAGTCATTGAGGGGTAGTTGAAATCAGTTGCCCGATACCGGGCGGGTGACCCAGACCGGCGACAGCGCGCTGCCGGAACCGGTGACGTACAGCACGGCCGCTTCGCCGCGCTCCAGGGCGACGGGTTTCACATCACCCACTTTCTTGCTGCCCTGGTACAGCGCCAGGTTGACCTTGACCGGGTTGATTTCCCGTTCGCCACGGCCGTGGGCGGCCACCGGTTTCACCACTTCGGTCTTGCCGTCGGCGGTTTTCAGGGTGAGTGACTGGTCGCTCAGGTTCTGCACGCGTACCAGGGCCTTCTGCTTGTTCTTGAACGGCGGCTCCTCCACCAGCTGCGGGTTGCCGGTACCGCTGTTGACCAAGGTGTAGTACTTGTCGGAGGCCAGTTGCACGGGCACCTGCTTGCCGCCGACTTGGGCGGTGTAGTCACCGCCTGGCAGGAAGCTGAAATCGCTGCTGGCCTGGGCACCCACCTGCTTGATCTGGGTGTTGCCGACGCTGGCGGCAGCCGGTGCGCTGGCGGCGTTGAACAGGCGTACGAAGGTAGAGCCTTTTGGCGCGCTCGGCCCATAGAGGGCGGCGTCGGCACCGGCGAAGGCCTGCAGTGATGCCAGGGACAGGCCAGCTGCGAGGGTGAGGGCCTTGGCAATGGAAGTTTTAGGAGTCATGTGCGGTTTCCTCTCTATCAGTGGGGCGCCCGGGTGGACGACATGGCCAGGTTTGCTTCGGTCTTGCGGGTGTTCTTCAGCTGCGCGATCCACTGCGGATCGAAGCGGCTGAGGTCGGTTTTCATCGGCAGGTAACGCTCGGGGAATTCCCACACCACCACTTGCGGCGGGGCATTGCGCAACGCGTCGCTTTGCAGGTACTTGAGCATCGGTACCAGTGGCCCGTGGCCGTCTTCGGCATAGTTGGCCACGTCGCTGTGCAGCGCCTGCTGCAGTGCCCCCAGGAAATTCCAGTGCGGGTTGGCGCTGTAGCTGGTGCCCACCAGGGCCACCGGAATGCGGGTGTCGGCGAACAGCGCGTCATCGCCCTGTGCTTCGGCCTGCGCCGGGCGCGTGGTGCGCTGCTGCAGGGTGTCGGGTGCCGGCAGCAGGTTGCTGAACAGCGGGTCTAGCGGCAGGAAATTGGTCAGGTCGCCCTTGTACGGGGCGGTGGTGCCGGCTTCGGTAACGAAGGCCTGTTGCTCGCCTTCGAGCAGGTGCTGGCGGCCGACCGCTTCGGCCAGGGCCTGGGCTGCGGCCTCGGCGCCCATCGGCGTCCAGTGGGTGTCGGTACGCAGGAACACCTGGCCGCGGGCCTTGGCCTGTTCCAGCGGCGCCATCAGGTCTGGGGCAAACACCCCGGCCTGGCGCGCCCTGGCATGGAAGCGGTTGTACAGGTCGTCGTGCAGGCTGGCCGGGCGTTGCTTGCCAAGGTACTCGTCATACACCCGCGCCTTGGCCGGTACGATCGCCAGTACCAGCTGGCTGCCCTGTTGCTGCAGGGTGTCGCGCACGCCACGGATCAGTGCCAGGTTGTCCTGCATCCGTTGCTCGGCGCCAGCTGCGGGCTTGAATTCCTCGTCGCTGTACAGCCACTGGTCGCGCCCCAATACCACACCGGGGCGGCCCTCGTTGAACAGTTTGAAATCCATGGCCGCCCACAGGTTGGTGCCTAGGCGCTTGATCGGGAACTGCGCGTCGTAGTGCGTCTCGGCGGCCTTGGCCAGCTTGCCGTCCAGCAGGGTCATCGGCGCCGTGCGCTGGAACCCCTGCAGGCCACCGAGGGACCACACGCCCATGCCTACCAGCAGGCCGAGGAACGACAGGGAATAGGTGATGCGTAATATGCGGGTCATGTGAGGCCCCTCAGAACTGGAAGTACAGGAACGGCGAGTAGCTCTGCGCCGAAAGCTTGAGGACCGAGGCGGCGAACAACAGCAGCACCAGCACACGGGTCAGCACCCGCGTCACGTCCATGCCCACCGAACCGTCGGCGTTGACCTGCGCCGGGGTGGGCAGGGCCGCTGCCGGGGTGGCCGTGCGATAGAAGTCGCGCAGGCCGAACCACGCCAGGGTGAGGTAGGCAATCACCAGGGTGGCCACCTGCAGGCCGGTCAGCTGGGCGCGGTTGAGCTCCGACAGCTGCCAGTCGCCGAAGCTGAACATAGCGCCATACATGCGGCCGGCCACGTGCAGGTTTTCGGCGCGGAAGATCACCCAGCCGACCACCACCAGCAGGAAGGTGAATGCCCATTTGACCGGGTTGAAACGCTGCGGGTTGGTGTCGATGCCCAGCGCGCGTTCGATCGCCAGCCACATGCCGTGCCAGGCGCCCCAGAGGATGTAGGTGAAGTTGGCGCCGTGCCACAGGCCACCCAGTAGCATGGTCAGGAACAGGTTGCGGTAGGTGTTGAAGGTGCCTTTGCGGTTGCCACCCAGGGTGATGTACAGGTAGTCGCGCAGCCAGGTCGACAGGCTGATGTGCCAGCGGCGCCAGAACTCGGTGATCGACTGGCTGATGTACGGCTGCTTGAAGTTCTCCATGAAGCGGAAGCCCATCATCAGGCCAAGGCCGATGGCCATGTCGCTGTAGCCACTGAAGTCGAAGTACAACTGCGCGGTGTAGGCCAGTGCCCCCAGCCATGCGTCACCGGTGGTGGGTGCCTGCAGGGCGAAGCAGTGGTCGGCGACCACGGCCAGGGTGTCGGCGATGAACACCTTCTTGATGAAGCCCTGCATGAAGCGGGTGCAGCCTTCGGAGAACTTGTCCAGGGTGTGGGTGCGGTTGTTGAACTGCTCCACCAGGTCCTTGAAGCGCAGTACGGGGCCGGCGATCAGGTGCGGGAAGATCGCCACGAACGCCGCGAAGTCGATCAGGTTGCGGGTGGCCGGGGTGTCGCCGCGGTACACGTCGATGATGTAGCTGATGGACTCGAAGATGTAGAACGAGATACCGATCGGCAGCAGCACGTGGGTGAGGATGAACGGCTCCAGGCCGAACGAGGTGACGATGGCGTTGAGGCTGTCGACGCCGAAGTTGGCGTACTTGAAGTAGCCCAGTATTGCCAGGTCCACGCCCACGCCCAGCAGCAGCCAGCGCTGCGCCGGCTTGGTACGCACGCCGGCTGCTCCAACCTTCAGGCCGATCCAGTAGTTCCACAGGGTGACGCCGGCGAACAGGGCCAGGAAGTCCACCCGCCACCAGGCGTAGAAGATGTAGCTGGCGACCAGCAGCAGCAGGTTGCGATAGCGCTGCCCGCTCAAGTAGTACAGGCCGAGAAAGATCGGCAAGAACAGGAACAGGAACACGTTGGACGAGAAGACCATCCCGGTTCTCCTAATTTGCTCACAGCATTCAGGGCAAACGCCCCCCAAACCCCCCACGCAGACGTGGTGGGCTACCTAGACTTTCCGTAGGCGCGGTTTTACCCGCGCCTACCGGCTTGCGTCAGTTTTTCGGGTCATACACCCGGGTCATGTCGCCACCCATGCGGAAGCTGTTGAACGGCTGCATGCCGTGCTTGCGCTGCAGGGTGTCGCCCACGCAGTGGTACAGCGCACACCAGGGTTCGAGCCAGGCGTACTTGGTGTCCACTTTCAAGTCCTTCATGTCCTGTTTCTCGCCTGCCCGTTCGGCGAAATGGCGCGGGTCGCGGGCGCCGGCCAGCACGCCTTCGCCCAGGCGCTGCAGGGCGAAGTTGTTCTCGCTGCGCAGGTCCACGCCGTTGGCCTGGGCGAAACTTGCGATCAGCGCCAGCGGCGGCAGGGCGTAGTTGTGGTAGGCCAGGGCGCGCTGCCTGCGTTTGATCTCATTGGGCAGGAAGCCCTGCTCGTCGACCTGGTTGGCGCCCACCTTGTATTCCTTCACGGCCCAGTCGAACAGGTCGCGGCGGTCGGTGGCCACGGCAGTGGCCATCACCGACCAGGCTGCCCAGTAACTGTGGTTGTTGATCTTCTGCAAGGGCAGGTTGCTCCAGTCGCGCACGGTCTGCTCGGCCAGGCGGGCGAACCACTTTTCGATCAGTTCGGCCTCGGCCTGGTGGGCCGCCAGCGGTTGCGAACGGGAGAACTTCAAGCGCAGCCAGGAGCCGCTCATGCTGCCCAGCGCCCATTTGCGCATCGACTTGCCGGTGTGGTTGTACTGGGTGGACATCAGCGCATCGGCCCGGGCCCAGGTGCCCAGCCAGGTCAGTGCGCAATCGAGCTGCGCCGGGCGGCCGTCACGCATGTACTGGGTGACCATCTTGCTCACGCCTTTTTCAAGGGTGGTGATGGCTTCGGTCGAGGTGCGGAAGGCGTGTTCGGAGTCGAGGTTGAGGGTGGCCCGCGCCTTGTCCGAGCCCTCGTACTTGCTGCGAAACTGCAGCGCGCCGGTATAGGGTTTGGGCGCAGCTTCACAGCGGAACTTGCTGTCGCCGGTCTTGAGCTTTTCGATGCCTTCGTAGTACCCCTGCGGCGGTACCAGGGCGGCTTGTGCGGCACTGCCGCACAGGGCCAGGGCGAGCAGGGCGGGGCGCAAGATGTGCGTGTAATGGGTCATGGTCGCCTCACTGGCCGGCTTGCGCGGTGTGCGCAGGCCCGGCGAAGTTGTTGCGTTTGCAGAGCTTGGCCTCGACGTTCTGGGTGCCTTTTTCCGGCCCCTGCACCTCGAAGGCCAACAGGCTTTGATCGGCCCAGTCCTCGTCTTCGCGCATCTGGAACACGAAGCGGCCGTCGGTATCGGAGGTTTCCGGCTTTTCCAGCTTGATGTCTTCGTGCCGGCCGTTGAGGTACCACAGAGTGGCTTGCAGCACCTTCACCGACGGGTCTTCGAACTTCACGTCCATCTGCAGGTTGCGGTTGACCAAGGGCTTGATCACGCCACCCTTGCCATTGACCATCAGTTGGTTCTCGCCAGGCTTGAGCGCAGTGCTGGCGCTCATCAGCGCGGGGCGGTCGTCACAGCCATCGTCGAGCAGGCCGAGGATCTGCCGCCAGATGGTCTCCTGGTCCAGGCGGTACAGCGGCGAGAACTCCCACACCAGGATCTTCGGCGGGTTCTTCCTGAACTCCTCGCTGCCCAGGTACTGGATCATCGAGCCTTCAAGGCCGCCGCCGGGGAAGGCGACGTTCAGCACGTCGGCACCGATGTACTGCTCCAGAAAGCCGGCAAAGTTGTAGTTCTTGCCGCTGTGGCTGGTGCCCACCAAGGTGATCTGGGCGTTGCCTTCGTCGCCGAACAGGTCGTCGCCATCGCCGCTGGCACCCTTGGGCTCGGTGCTGAACTGGTCCATGTACTGCACGGCGTAGCTGGTGCCGCACAGCTGCCCGGCCACGTTATGCAGGGTGCCGGTCTTGCCCATGCGCCCAGACTTGGTGGTTTCGAATTCCTTGCGCGGGATGCCCTCGAAAGCCGGCATGTTGTGCACCGTGTCGGCCACGATTCGCGCGGCGCGCTCGGCGCCGTACGGGGTCCAGTGCTGGTCGCCGCGGAAGTAGAAGTCCTTGCCCTGGTCGGCAGCGGCCAGTTGCTCGTTGGTCAGGGGCGACAGGTCGGGCACGTTGTAGCCCATGCCGGCAAAGCGCTTGAGCATGGCCTGGTAGTTGCCCAATGCCTTCTGGTAGTTGAAGGCGGCTTTTTCAGCCGGTTCGAGCATGTTGCGGTTCACTAGGCCACGGGTGGGCTGGTACACCACTACCAGCTCGACACCGCGCTTCTTGAAGGCGTCGTGCACCTGCTGCAGGCGTTTGTAGCCGGCCTGTGTGGTGTCGAATTCGGTGCGCAGGTCTTCCCGGGTACGGAACAGCCAGTCCCCTTTGGCCTGCACCAGCGTGGTGAAGTTCTGCTGGTAGCGGGTGGTGTAGCGGCTGGCATCGTGCGCTTCGGGGCACAGCTGGCAGCACGGCTCGGCGGTGAAGGTGGGGGCCGTCACCTGGTCGGCGCGCGCGCCCTGGCTGATGGCCAGAAGGGCGCAGGTAACGCCCAGCAGTTTGAGGGTGTGTGCGGTCATGGTCGGGGCTTCCTTAATCGATCATTTCGGCCTGGCGTTCGACCGGGTCGATCAGCACAGCCTTCTGCTGGCGCACCAGCAGGTCGAGGATTTCGTCCTGGCGCTGGCCCAGCACGCCACTGAGGGTGATACCGCTGGCCTTGCGCGGGGCCAGCATGGCCACCTTGTACAGCTCCACCGACAACGGCGAGTCGATGGACAGCGGGCCGGAGCCGTTGGCCACCAGTTGCCCGCCCACCACAATCAGCGACACCTTGGCATCGAACGGGTCCAGGGCGATGTCGCGGTCGGTGTCGGACAGGTCCTTGATATGGCCGTACACCCCCACCAGGCCGTTGGCCATGGCGACGTTTTCGTACAGCCGGATGTTCACGCTGTTGCGCACGCGGATGCCGTGGCGACGGTTGTTGACCAGCTTGTTGCCCCAGATCAGGTTGTCGCCGCTTTCGTACAGGGTGATGCCATCGGTGTGGTTGCGGTAGATCTCGTTGTAGGCCACCAGGTTGTTGATGCTGTTACGGTCGATCACCACCCCGGAGAGCTTGTTGTCGAAGCTCTTGTTGTTGATGATCCAGCTGTCGTTCACCTCGCGGGACACGATGATGCCGTGCTTCTTGCGCGTGCCATGCACCGTGTTGCCGGCGATGATCAGGCCATGGGAACGGTCGTGCGGGTCGATGCCGTAGACGATGTTGTCGCGGTAGGTGTTGTCCTTCACCACGAAGTCGCGGGTTTCATAGCAGTAGAAGCCGTACCACATGTCGCTGAACTGCGACCCGATGATCCAGCCGGTCGGCTCGGGCCGGCCCATGCGCCTGGCCAGGTTGGGCGTGTACTGCGAAATGCTCACGCCGTAGGACTTGGACTTGGCATAGCCGAGGCTGGCCATGGTGGTGTTGACGATGTAGGTCTCGGTGCCGCCCCACGACAGCAGGAACGGGCGAAACGCCTTGGGCGAGCGGAACGTGGCCGGGCCGTTGCTTTGTTCGCGCCAGCCGGTCACCTGGGTGTCGGTGACGAACAGCTTGCCGTCGTTCACCAGAAACGCACCGCCTTCCTCGGACAGGCGCAGTTGCCTGACCTTGCTGTTGATCTCCAGCGTGCCCTTGCGCCCGACCACGATGGGCAGGCGTGCCAGGTACACGCCCGGCTGCACTTCGTTCAGGTACTGCCTGGGCACTTGGCGGCTCAGTTGCGCCAGGTCGACATGGCCGTCATCGATGAAGATGGCCTGTGGAATGCCGTGCTGGCGCTGCACCCATTCGGCGGCCTTGTTGTCGCCACCGACGAACTCCTTGAGGCTGTCTTCTTGGAACATGCGGCGCACCGTCACCTTGCCCGGGTGGCTGCGGTCGATCTTGCTCTGCACGGCTTGCGCGGTGTAGCCGGAAAGGTCAGGCAGCGTGGGCGGGTCCATGTGCAGCGGTTCGGTCGGCGCGCTGGACACCATATAAGTGCGGGCCTGCTGCAGTTCCTTGGCCAGCAGCCGCGGCTCTGCGGCGGCGGCCAGGCCGCTGGCCAGCAGCAGGGCGCTGGCCAGCAGGCCGTGGCGCAAATGTGGATGAAGGTTCATGGCAATCCCCTTGCGGCCTCAGAAACGCCAGATCACATCGACGAAGGCGCGGTGCATGTAGCTGTCCGCCTCCTTGCCGTATGCATCGCCCGGCTTGAATACCCCGGCGCGCAGGCGTACCAGTGCGGAGGGCTCGTCGATGGCCTGGCTCATCGACGCCGGCAGCAGGCCTTGCTTGAAGTACTTGGTGACGACCACGTCCATTTCCTGGCCAAGGTCCTTTTCGCCATCGACCAGCGGGCGGTTCACACCGTTGTCGTTGACCACTGCGTTGATGCCGCTGGAGCCGATATTTTGCTTGCCGTCCACGCGCCAGAACTTGTGGTAGAGGAAGCTGGCGTCGTAGTCGTCGCGCAGTTGCCAGGAGGCGAACAGGGTGGCCGCCTGCAGGTTGCCCAGCTCGCCGCGGAACGCTTCGCCGAAGCGGTGCACGCGCGACCGGGTGCCGGTGAAGTTGGAGCGGTTGCTCTCAAGGCCGGTCTGCTCGAAATTGTTGCCGCCGTCGTCCCCGCCGCCACTGCCGCGCGCATAGGCGGCGCCGACTTGCCACTGCGGGTTGAGGCGCAGGCGCATACCCAGGTCGGTGGCCCAGGCATTCACGTCACCGCGCTGGGTGCCGCTGGCCACTTGCTGGTCGCCGACCTGGCGGCTGCCGAGGGTGTCGCGGTTACCGGTCAGCCAGGTCAGGCTGCCCCAGTAGTTGATGTTGTGATCGTTGCGCCAGTTGTAGGCGTCGCTGTTGGCTTCCAGGCCCAGCCAGGTCAGGTCGCCGGTGCGGGTCTTGTCCAGCGCATCAACGGTTTCACCCGGCCTCTTCAGGCTGCCGCTGTCATGGGTATGGTGGGCGCGCAGGCCAACCCAGTGGCCAGGCGTCCACTGGGTGGCTATGTTGCCGTATACGTGGGTGCGGTCCTTGTCCTGTGGCGCCAGTTCGGTGAGGTCGGTGCGGTATTCGCTGAAGCGCTGGGCAACGCCCAGGTCGGCCTTGAGCAGGGTGGTGTCGAAGGTCCAGTTGAGGGCTTCGATGTTGGTGTCCCGCCACATGCCGTCATCGCTGCGCAAGCGCTGGCGGCCCAGGCGCAGTTGCTCGCCGGGGTAGGCGGTGAGGCCGCTGTAGCCAACCCAGAACTCACGCATGGCCAGGTAGCTTTTGTCTGGCTGACGGCTGTCTTCAGCCGTGTCGGTGGTGGTGCCGTCGTCGTTCTGGCGCAGGGTGTCGGTTTCGATGGTGTCGGTAGCGGTGACCGCCTGGCCCATGGCGTAGGCGCTCCAGTTGCCGCGCTCGCCGTACACCCAAGGGCGCAGGTCCAAGCCCAGGCCATTGACGTCGCCACCGGGGCGGGTGCCCAGGTCGCGGTCGTCTTCGGACTGGCCAGTGACTTTCACTTCCAGGCCGAAATTCTTGTCGGCGGTCAGCTGCGCCAGGGTGGGGCAGGACCACAGCAGGGCGAAGCTCAGGCCGATGCCGGCTTTCATGAAGGCATTGAGCGTCATAGCGAATCCTCGGCGTCTTCGTCTTGTTCATCGCCCTGCAGGGCCTGGAGGGCCAGAATGCTGTTGGCGCCTTGCGCCATGGCACTGCGAGCCTGGGTTTCCTGGTCGAGCGTGTGCTGGGCCTGGTCGCGCTGCTCGGGCGTGAGCTGCTGGTCGAGTTGCTGCAGCAGCTCGGCAGACTGCGGCGTAGGGTTGGCCTGGGCCAGTTGGGCGAACACCCAGGCGTCGGCGGGCTGCGGGCGCACGCCGTGGCCTTCGCTGAACAACTGGGCCAGGGCATAGTCGGCGCTGTTCTGCCCGCCGCGGGCGGCGGCCAGCAGGTTGTCCAGTGCCTTCTGCGGCTCGACATTGCCCAGGTAGCCGCGGCGGTACAGCTGGCCCAGGTAGTAACGGGCGCTGGTCTCACCGGCTTCGGCGGCCGCTTGCAGGTGCTGTTCGGCCTTGGCAGCGTCGGCAGGTACGCTGTTGCCTTCGTAGTACAGGCGGCCCAGCAGCAGGTCGGCGCGGGGTTGCTGCGCGTCACGGCCTTTTTCGAGGTAAGCCAGCAAGTGGTCGGTATCGCCCAGCTCTGGGAAGTCGTACAGCAACTGCGCCAGGCTCACCCAGGACGCCGGGTTGGCCGGGGCGATGTGTTCGAGCAGCGCCTGGGCGGCTTTCTCGTCGGTCTGGCCAAGGCTGCGATCAGCCAGCACCCGGGCCACGCTGTCTACCCGGGTGCCCGGTACGGCGCCGCGGGCGTAAGCCGACTTGAGCTGCTTGAGCAGGGCGGCCTGCTGCTCGGCCTGGCCGCGTTTCTGGTAGACGGTGGCCAGTTCCACATAACAGCTGTCGGCAGTGGCCAATGCGGCCTTGCACAGCTGTTCGACCTCGTCCAGGTGCTGGTCGTAGGTGCCCTGGGTGCGGTACAGCAGCACCTGGGCCACGCCTGCCTCCGGGTAACCGTCGGCGCGCCACTGGTCGATCTGTTTCTGCGCATTGATACCGGGGAAGCTTTGCGGGTACACCAGGTACAGCATCGCCAGCGGGATCAGGGTGTTGCCCTGGCCCTGGCGGGCGGCGAGCTTGAGCAGGGTTTGCGCCTCTTCGCGTTCGGCCTGGGTGCTGCCGGGCTTTGCCACCAGCAGGCGGCCCAGGCGCGCCTGGGCACGGGGCGAGGTGGCCGCGGCAGCGCGGTAGGTCGCCTCGGCCTGTTCGAGTTGCGCCGGGTTGCCGGTGGCCACCTTGATGTCGGCCAGCCCCACCTGGGCATCGCTGTAGCCTAGGTTTGCCAGGGCCTGGTAATTGCGCTCGGCCAGTGCGGTGTCCCCGCGCTTGAGGGCTTCGTTGGCCAGGCGCTGGTCGGGCAGGCCCGCGCAGCCGGCCAGGGTCACGGCCAGGGCGAGCGTGCACCAGGTGAAGGGGCGAGGGCACAGCCCTTGCAGCGGCGGCATGCAGTTCATCACGCGTTCCCCTTACAACCCACGGGCTTGAGCGCTGTCGAACAGCCAGTTCAACGAGGGCCCACGGTCGCTGCTGACCGCCACCGGGCGCCCGGCCAGTTCTGCCGGCAAGCCGCTGTCGGGTTTGATCTGCACGCGGATGTCGGCAGCCAGGTCTTCGCTGTTCAGGCTGCTGCTGCCGACGATCTGGCCAGTACGCACCTGGTCTTCACCGGCGACCTGGAAGTTGACCCGGGTGCCTGGCTTCACCTCGTCGAACTGGCGGTAGCTGAAGCGTGCTTCCACGGTCGGGGTGGTGGTGCGCGGGATCAGCTGGAAGATCGGCTGGCCCTTGGCGGCGTACTGGCCGTCGTCCACCCACTGGCGGGCGACCACACAGTCGCAGGGGCTGGTGAGGGTACCGGACAGCTGCTTGCCGAACAGCTCTTCGATCTTGGCCGGTTCCAGCTGTGCGTCGTCCATGCTGCCCTTGAGCATGTCCAGCATGCTGGTGGTGAAGCTGGCCAGGGGCGCACCCTTGCCGATCTGCTCGCCGGCCTGCACCAGGCTGTTGACGGTGCCGTCACGGGGCATGGTGATGGTGGTGGCGGGCACGGCGACCACGCCGGCTTCGGCGCGGCTGACGAAGTACATGCCGTACAGCGACTTGGCGACAAAGCCAAAGGCGGCGATGCCCACCACGAACACACCCAGGGTCACACTGACCGCCTTGAAGCGGCCAAAAGGGGTCAGGCCGCTGCCGCTGTCCTTCTGCTTGCGCGCCTTGGTGAAGTTGTCGCGTTGCAGGGTGCTGAGCACGTCGCCCATGGTGATCAGCTCACCGGACAGGTGGCTGGTGATGAGGTGGCGCAAGGTGGCGATATCGCGGGGCTCCAGGTTCTGGAACTGCGCGCCGGTGCGGCCATCGCCTGCGTTGTAGGCACGTACCTGGAACTCGATGTCCATCGACAAACCGAGGTTGTCGACCGTGAACTGCAGCCGCCCGCGCAGTACCTCGCCCACGGCCAGCGGCTGCTGGGTATGGAAGCTCAGGCCACCCGCGGACAGGTCCTCGACCTTGACTTCGTGGGGCTGGCGCTGGGCATCGAGGAAACGCAGTTTGGCAGGGATGCGGACCCGGGCATGCTGGCGCTGGGCTTCGGACTCATGCACGACGTTGACGTTCACGGCGGTATTCATGGGGCTCTGTTCCTGTAAGTTCCGATCCGGGTTGGGTCACACGACCATGAACAGCACAGCGACGAAGATGCTGGCGGCCGAGAAGGTCATGGCCCGCGAGGACCAGGTGTTGAACCATTGTTGAAAGCTGGCGAGGTCACGCTTGAGGGCAGTGGGCTGGCGCGTCCACGACTGCTTGTCGAGGCGGAAGAACACGTAGATCTTCATCAGCGCGCCGATGATCTGGTTGTAATAGAGGATCAGCGGGTAGGCCGGGCCCACGCTGTGGCCTGAGCACAGCAGCATGATGGTGAGGATCAGCCGGGTGATGCCGATCCACAGCAGGTACACCAGCAAGAAGGCCAGGCCGAACTTGAGGCTGGCGATCACCGCTACGGTCAGGCCCAGCAGGCTGGTCCACATCGACACCCGCTGGTCGAACAGCACGATGCCGGTGAACAGGCCCAGCCGGCGCAGGCCCAGTGCGCGGGAGTTCTGCCGCAGGTTGTTGCCGTACCAGCGGTACATCAGCTTGCGGCTGGCCTTGAAGAAGCTTTTTTCCGGCGGGTGTTCAACCGTGTTGATGGCTGCGTCCGGCACATAGAAGGTGTCGTAGCCCAGGCGCATCAGGCTGAACCAGCTGGATTTGTCGTCACCGGTCAGGAACTTGAAACGGCCCAGACGCCAGTGCATCAGCGAGTCGCTTTCCACGTCGGCGATGAACTCGGGGTCGGTCACAACGCTGGCGCGGAACATCGACATGCGCCCGGTCATGGTCAGCACGCGCTTGGACAGGGCCATGGAGCACATGTTGATGTGGCGCTGGGCGAAGCGCAGCTTGTGCCATTCACTCATGATGTAGCCGCCGCGCACTTCGCAGAACTCGTTGGTGGTCAGGCCACCGACGTTGGGGTAGAGCTTGAACCAGGGCACGGTCTTGCGTACCACGCCGTCGGCCAGCACGGTGTCGCCATCGATCACCGCCACCACGGCATTTTCGTCCGGCAGCATGCGCGAGATGGCGCGAAAGCCGTAGGCCAGGCCGTCCCGTTTGCCGGTACCGGCAATGCGCACGATGTCCAGGGTGACGTGAGGCGGCGGGTTGTACTTGGCCCACAGGCTCTTCACCAGCAGTTCATCGGACATCTCCACCAGCGAGCACACCACGGTGGTAGGGAAGCCGCAGTTGATCGCTTCACGGATCACCGAGCTGTACACCTGGGCGGTGGTCAGCGCTTCGATGCGAAAGCTGGTGACCATCAGGTACACATGCGAGGGGTCGGCGGCCTTGCCCATGCGCTGCACCTTGCGGCGCAGGTACGGGTACACCCCGTAGAGAAAGATCATGCCGCGGATGAAATGGGTGGCGCCCATGGAGTAGCGCCAGATGCCGACTGCGCCGACCAGGAAGATGAAGTGCTTGGACTGCGCGTCGAAGATGTCGGCTGGCAGGGCCAGGGCGATCAGCATGAGCAGGCTCATGTAGAGCAGCCAACCGGCGCACTGCAACAGCACTGTCTGAAGCCTTTGCATGTTCAGCATCCGTGGAGAATTCAGAAGTAGAGGCAACGCGGGGAGGTGCCCGCGTCGCGTGGCCCGGCCGTTACCAGCAGATGCCTTCGGTACGGCCTTGGGCGCTGGTTGGCTTGCTCATGAAGCCCACCAGGTCGATCACCTGTTTGCCCGCCGGTGCCTTTTGAGCCAGGGCGCGGAACTGCTCGTCACGGTTGCCCAGCACGATGATGTCGGCGTTGTCGATCACCTTCTGGAAGTCGGCGTTGAGCAGCGAGGACACGTGCGGGATCTTCGACTCGATGTACTCCTTGTTGGCCCCGTGGACGCGGGCGTACTGCACGTTCTCGTCATAGATATCGAGCTGGTAGCCTTTGCCGATCAGGCGTTCGGCCAGTTCCACCAGTGGGCTTTCGCGCAGGTCGTCGGTGCCTGCCTTGAAGCTCAGGCCCAGCAGGGCGACCTTGCGCTTGTCGTGGCTTTCGATCATGTCGAAGGCGTTCTGCACCTGGGATTCGTTGCTGCGCATCAGCGAGTCCAGCAGCGGCGCCTTCACGTCTAGGCTGGCGGCGCGGTAGGTGAGGGCGCGCACGTCCTTGGGCAGGCACGAGCCGCCGAAGGCGAAGCCAGGGCGCATGTAGTACTGGGACAGGTTGAGCGCCTTGTCCTGGCACACCACTTCCATCACTTCGCGGCCATCCACGCCCACGGCCTTGGCAATGTTGCCGATCTCGTTGGCGAACGTGACCTTGGTGGCATGCCACACATTGCAGGTGTACTTGATCATCTCGGCCACTTCGACCGACTTGCGGATGACCGGGGCATCCAGCTCCTCGTACAGGGCCTGCAGCACGTCGCCGCTGGCGCTGTCCAGTTCACCGATGACGGTCATGGGCGGCTGGTCGTAGTCCTTGATGGCGGTGCTTTCACGCAGGAACTCCGGGTTCACCGCCACGCCGAAGTCGATGCCGGCGCGTTTGCCCGAGCAGTCTTCCAGAATCGGGATGACCACGTTCTTCACGGTACCCGGCAACACGGTGCTGCGGACCACGATGGTGTGGCGGCTGGCCTTTTCACGCAGCACATAGCCGATTTCACGGCACACCGACTCGATGTACTCCAGGCCCAGGTCGCCGTTTTTCTTGCTCGGCGTACCCACGCAGATCATCGACACGTCAGTGGCGCGGATGGCTTCGGCAAAGTCGGTGGTGCCGCGCAGGCGGCCATTGGCGATACCCTGTTGCAGCAGCGTTTCCAGGCCCGGCTCGACGATGGGCGACTTGCCGTGATTGATCAGGTCGATCTTGGTAGCGGACACGTCCACACCGATCACTTCATGGCCACGTGCCGTGAGGCAGCCTGCACAGACTGCACCTACATAACCCAAACCAAAGATGCTGATACGCATCGCTATCACCTCATGTGTTTATCATGCCGACACTGTTCGCCAGCGTCGAACGGGGTTGATCAACTGCAATTTCTGGGCGCAAGGGGGCGTGGCAGATGCACACTTCGCCAAGCGCAGATAAAGTAAGTTGTTCAGCGCATTTGTAGATGCACTGCAAGTAGGCAGCATTAAGCCGTTAATTAAAAACAGGCCCTGGTCTGTCGTCGTCTTTATTGCAGTGCGCTACCTGGCGCGCTGCAGTGCTTGTTCTTTCAAGTTGAAAAAACCTTTGAAATCAACCACATGGACGATGTGTTGGGCGCGTTTCTCCTGCATGAACAGCCGTTGCGAACGCGGTCGCCTGGCCGGTCGAAAGTTTCAGGTTGAGGCGTTTAAGCCTGCCTGCTCATCTGTACGTCATTTCTCACAACCCGGGGGCATGAAAATCGTTACGGCGTTATGAGCGGCCTCAGGAAGGTAAGTTCCGCGGTGGGATTGGTTGGCATGAAGGATCTTTCAGATATCGATCATCATCAGGTGGTTTCAATTTGATAGCACTGTTCGATGGGACCCCCGTATAGACGGGGTGAAATTGTATCGAGATGTATTTGTGCCAGTATCGGTATCTTTTTAATAAAAAAATTGCAAAAAGGGTTAAGCGGTATGATGGCGTTATGAAATTTTCACAGTGATGTTTATTTTTTGGCGTCAAATTTCTGTAGCGCTGACGCAGGTTTAGCGGTTCGCTTGCATATCCTGTTACGACTGAAGACCCTTCGGACGCTAAGGTTTTTATCACGATGGCCGTCAATCACACTGGACGTCGTCGAGGATGACTGTGTACGAAGGAGCGTCTCAGGCAGCCCGTGGCTATTGCCATGACGGCGTCTCACCCATAACCACAGGGAAGAGACGAGGCTTGATACCGATGAAAACATTTACCCGAACCCTTTGTGGGGCGGCCGCATTGCTTGCGGCGAGTACAGCGCTTGCCGGGCCACCTGTCGAAGTGACCTTCAGGAACCTTGGCACTGAGCCGGTGAAGCTTCAGCTGACGAATGCCAATGAGACGAGTACGTACCAGATTGCGGTACCCACGCCCGCTCAGGAAGTACAGCCTGGGTCCTCCATAACCTTTAGGGTGCAACGATTGGTCAGCCCCGATACGAATGGCGCCATGCTCCGTTATTCGGTGGGGCGTAAGGTGTGTGCATTCAGCACCACGTTCGTGATGATGATGTCTGGAGGGGTCAAGCAACCCAAGTGGAACAAGACTGCAACGCCCACTGGCGGTGCAACTTGCACCGCAGTGAATTCTGGGTTCAGCGCTAACTATTCATGGAGGGCTGAGTTCACCATGAAGTAGTCAAGTCGCGTTGCATCGCTCGTGTATAGCGATCATGAGTGATGCAACTGCGCAGGCTTGTATTACATCAGGATTGAATCATCAGCCAGGTTGGATCTATGTCAAAGATAAGCGATATTAATGCTGCGTCAGGCGCCCCCTTGCTCAATATCAACGCACTTCCCCGCTCTCGTGAAGTGTCAAGTCAACGTACGGGTAGTTTCAGTAACGAGGTCGACACAAAACTTGCTTTGTCTGTGCTATCTCGTCAGCTCGCCGGCGCTGCAGAGCGTGCCGCGGTCAGGGACAGTCAGTTAAGCCGCCAAGAGTTGGCAACGTTGGGCGCGCGGATTCAGATGGATCTCGGCGGGGTCGGCTACAGGTTGACCAAGCCTCTTCATGATGCCTTTGTACCGGATACTGACGATCAGGAACGCTTGGCACGCGCTGAACAAGCGACCGCTTTCGTGAATGGGCGAGGCGATAATCCCTTCAAAGCATTGACCCTCGAACAGCTGTCGCTGATTGGCTACGATGAGGGAGGGGATTTTACATATAACGAGCGGCTTGCAGCCAGCAGAGAACTGGGGCATCGCTATTCACTGTGGTCAAGCGCTATTGTCGAAAAAGCGCGTGCTGAATATCAAAGCACGGGTTATCAGGATGAAACCATCCGTGAAGTTATTGCTTATTACAAAGCCTTGCCCCCCATTATGGAGGCAGGCTTTGGTAACTATGAAATCGATCTAACGCTGCTGATCGGCAAAACGGACCAGCGACAAAGCAGCGAAGACGATCCGCTGATCGAAGTGATCTTGAAAACGGTGCGTAAACTCGAAGATGAGGCTGAAAAAGCGCATTCGCCGATTGATCCATCGATCAAGCCCGGAGGCCCCGCATGAGCGCCATCGTGAGCCTCACCGAGGTGAGCCGCTTCCATGCCGGGTTGCCCGTGCTCAAGGACGTCAACCTTGTTGTTCCAAGTGGGCAAACGTGCGCCATTGTCGGCCCATCCGGTTCAGGCAAAAGTACGCTGTTGAACCTGATCGGTCTGCTGGACAGGCCGTGCTCTGGCCGTGTGCAGTTGGTGGGTAATGATATGACAGGGGCCAGCGCCGACCAGTGCGCTGTCGTGCGCAATCGTCTGATCGGGTTCGTCTTCCAGAGCTTTAACCTGCTGCCGCGTCTGTCCGCCCTGGATAACGTCGCGCTGCCGCTTTCCTACCGTGGGTTGCGCCTGCCAGCAGCCCGGGTGCTCGCCCAGAACCAACTGGAGGCGGTAGGTATTGGCGAACTTGGCCCGCAACGATCTGCCGAGCTATCGGGTGGCCAGCGCCAGCGTGTTGCCATCGCCCGGGCTTTGGTAACCGAGCCCCGGTTATTGGTGGCGGACGAGCCTACCGGCAGCCTGGATACCCAGACGGGGAAAGAGGTTCTGCGCCTGTTGCTCAGGTTGAATCAGGAGCTGGGAACCACGCTGCTGATGGTCACCCATGACCTTGGGATGGCGCAGCAACTTCAGCGGTGTCTGCGGGTAGAGCAGGGGCGGCTGACGGATGCCTGACGTTTACGGCCCGAGTTGGTCGCACCGGTTCAGCGAGGCACTGTTCAACATCAGATTGATGGGTCGCAGGGCTTGGCTGGCGTTGCTGGGTATCGGAGTAGGCTGCGCCGCCGTGGTGGCCCTGCTCAATATGGGGCACGGCGCCGCTCAGCACGCGCGCTTGCTGTTCGAAGGCCTTGGCAGCGAACTGATGGTTGCCGAGCTTTCACATGAGGGGCTGGCAGGCGGGCTGACAGAGCCGGATCTGACGGGTGTGTCGGACCTGGTGAAAGCGGCAGCGCCGGTCGTCGTGGCCGCGACCCGTGTTCGGCTGAAAGGGCGGCAGGTGGATGCGATGGTCATCGGCAGCCGCGAGGAACTTGCCCGTGTATTGCAACTGCGCCCTGGAGAAGGTCGCCTGCTGTCTCAATATGACGGGCGCGCATTGCACGTGCTGGTGGGCAACCAGCTGGCTGCGCAATTAGGCGCCAGATCAGGTGACAGGCTGCAGATGGGGCAGTATGTGTTCGACGTCATAGGCGTTATGGCGAGGACAGGTGATAACCCGCTGCTCCCCGTCATGCTGGATCAGGCCGTGCTCATGCCATTGTCAGGTATACGCCGACTGGTGCCTGCGCCTGAGGTGGGCCTGGTGCTGGCAAGGGGGCGTGACTCGCAATCGTTGGCGCTGGCCGCCGAACACCTCGGGGCACACCTGCGAGCACAATTGCCGCATCACGATATCACTGTAAGGCTGCCAATCCAGTTACTGGAAGGGATGGCTGGGCAGTCCCGAATGCTTGCCTGGCTGCTTTCGGGGTTCGCCGGCATCGCTCTGCTGCTGGGGGGGGTCGGCGTGATGAACGTAATGCTCATGAGCGTAGGCGAACGGCGCCGAGAAATCGGTCTTCGCCTGGCATTAGGGGCGCGGGCTCGGGACATCGGTTGGTCGTTTTTGCTCGAAGCGTTGTTGTTGTCGTGCACAGGGGCAGTGTGCGGCGCCGTGGCAGGGATCCTGGCGGGCTGGCTGTTCGCATGGTTGTCCGGTTGGCCGCCTTCGATAGCCCCTGCTTCGGTTCCGTCAGGCATCGCCAGCTCGCTGTTTGCAGGCTTGGCGGCAGGGCTGTATCCCGCGCTTGGGGCTGCACGTTTACTGCCAGTAGAGGCCCTGCATGAAGATTGACTGGCGGGTAGTAGCCTGCATGCTGGTACTGTCGCCTGCGGCCGTTGCTGAAGGTGTCAGTGCGCTTGCAACTGCGCAAGCGCGTGCAGTGGCGCTGCACCTGGACGATGCCGTAGCGTTGGCTTTGCGTAACAACCGCGCCATCCGCAGCGCCCATCTCCAGCGCGTAGCGGAAAAGTTCGACCTGCGGGTAGCGCACTATCAATACGCACCGCAGCTGTCCCTCAAGGCGCGCTATCGACGCAGTCGGGATCAGCAGGTACGGCGAAAGGATACCGAGCTGGCACCCAGTGCCAGCTTGCTGACCCCTTACGGAACGCGCTTCAGCCTGGACTGGGCCTATGGGCATGCTCAAACCGACGGGGGCAGGCCACAGTACCGGGATGGGGCCAACCTCATGGTGATTCAGCCGTTGTTGCGGGGGGCAGGCCGGAAAGTCGCAGGGGCACCTTTGCGGCAAGCGCAGCTGTTCGAGCAGCGCAACAGGTTGGCACTCAAGGACACCATTGGGCAAACCATCAGCCAGGTGATTGTTCTCTACCGGGCGTTGTTGCGGGCCCAGGAGCAACTGAAAATAGCTGAGCAGGGCGTGGTGCGTGCCCGGCAACTGGTGCAGGTAAACCAGGCCTTGATTGTTGCCGGGCGCATGGCGGCGTTCGATATCGTTCAGGCCGAAGCTGAAGTGGCCAACCGGGAGCTGGCACAGGAAAGCAGCCGCAACCACCTGCAGGAAAGCCGCCTTGCGCTGGCCCAGGCCTTGGCTGTGGACTTATCCACACCGCTGGTTGCCGTCGATGAGCTGGAGATACATCAGGTGCAGATCGATGCTGGGCAGGCACTGGTCAGCGCCCGGGCCTTGCAACCTGCCTACCTGATGCAACTGATCACCGGCGAACTGCTTGCCCTGGACCTGATGGTTGCCAACGACCAGCAATGGTGGGACCTGTCCTTGATAGCCGGCGCGAGCCAAGCGAGGGAGCGCAGCGCCCATCAGTTGAGTTGGGAACGTTATGTAGGCCTTGAGCTGGACATACCCATCGGCGACCTGCGACGGCGGCAGGTACAGGTGCAAGCTCAGGCCGCCCTGCAGAGCCACGATCTGCTCCAGGCCGAGGCCGAGCAGCAGTTGCAGCGCGATGTAGCCGACGCCGTACGGGATCTACAGGTGCGATGGCGCCAGCTGGAGATCGCGGGGCGGGCACTGACGCTGTCCAGGCGCAAGCTCGATATCGAGCAGGAAAAACTCACACTGGGGCGCTCGAGCAATTTCGAGGTGCTCAGCTTCGAGAACGACCTGCGCCACGCCCAGGATGCCCGCCTGGATGCGGCCGTTGCCTACCTCAATGGCCAGGCCATTCTCGATCAGATACTGGGCGCCACGCTTGAGCGTTGGGGTGTGGAACTGCATGACTGACTGGCGAAAGGTGATGTGCCTGTTGCTCGCGATAACCGGCAGCGGTTTTTGGTATGCATGGCCTTGGCGCGCACCTGTGGACGCCGAGCGCTGGGTGCAGATCGAGCCCCAGAGCCTGCAACAATGGCTGGGCCTGGCCGGGCGACTGCAAGCTGCCAGGCGGATCATCGTGGCAGCTCCGTTCGACGGTGTAATGGCAGCCGTTGCGGTTACGCATGGCCAGCATGTGAAAACAGGTGACACGCTGTTCAGGCTGGATACCGCTCAGCTGGCAGTCCAGCTGCGGCAGGCGGAGGCTACGTGGTTGAAGGCCCGCGCCAATACGGCAACGCTTGAGGCATGGGTCGCCGGCCCTGAAGTTGCGAGGGCCCGCCGGATGTTGGCGAGCGCGCGCAACGCGCTGGCCGCAAGCCGCGCCGCTCTGGACGAAAACCAACGCTTGTTCGAGCGGGGCATCGTCGCCGGCATGGAGGTGCGCAACCTTGCCCAGCAAGTCGAGAGCCAGCATCAGTTGCTGCTGGATGCCGAACAGGACCTTGAGCAAACACTGGCGCAAGGGCAAGGGGATGCCCTGCGTGTAGCGCGCATGGAGCTTGCCAATGCCCAGGCACACAGAACCGCGCTGGTCGCCTTGCGTGAGCAACAGGAGGTCAAGGCGCCGTTCAGCGCGCTGGTGGTGAATGCCACAGCATCAGGCGCCAACGCGTCACAGCGGTTGCAGCCAGGCCTGCCTGTGTCGAGGGGCACGCCTTTGGTTGAATTGATTGACCTTGGTCAGATCCAGGTACTGGCAGCGGTCGAGCAACAGGACCTGCCTACCGTTCATGAAGGCCAGCTGGCCCGGGTTACAGTCGCCGGGCAGGTTTTCCAAGGCCGGGTTGCCCACATTGCACAGCTGCCCAGAACCGAAGGTGCGCAAGACGCCTGGTACGACCTGGTGGCGGACATCGATCTGCCTTCGCTGGAGCCCGGCCGACCTCTGCGCTTGGGCATGAGTGCCCAGGTTGAAGTGCTGGTTTCGAGCAAGGACCGGGTATGGGTAGTGCCACCCGATGCCGTCGAGCAAGACAAGGCAGGGCTGAGTTATGTGTGGTTCCGTGAGCACCCCAACCAGTTGCCGAGCAAGGTGCCGGTGAGCATTGGCTCGATATGGCCACAGGGGTTGGAAGTGGCCGGGCTGAGGTCAGGGTACGTGCGACTGCCCTGACACCAGCCCGCTCGCAACCGGGCTCACTCGCCTGGCTGATCCCGCAAAAACACCAGGTGATCCGCTTTCGACTGCTCGGCACTGTAGTAGTACCCCTGCACATCGAACTGCTTGAGCTGCGCTGGGTCGCTGATGCGCTCTTCGATGGCGAAGCGGGTCATCATGCCGCGGGCTTTCTTGGCGTAGAAGCTGATGATCTTGTATTGGCCGTTCTTCAAGTCCTTGAAGTCCACGTTGATCACCCGGGCGTTCAACGCGCTGCGCTTCACTGCGCTGAAATACTCGTTGCTGGCCAGGTTCAGCAGCACGTCGTCGCCCTGTTCGGCCAGGGCCTGGTTCAGCCATTCGCTGATGCGGGTGCCCCAGAAGGCGTACAAGTCCTTGCCGCGGGCGTTGGCCAGCTTGGTGCCCATCTCCAGGCGGTAGGGTTGCATCAGGTCCAGCGGGCGCAGCAGGCCGTACAGGCCCGAGAGCATGCGCAAGTGGCCCTGGGCGAAGGTGAAGTCGTCTTCGCCCAGAGTTTCGGCAGCCAGCCCGGTGTACACGTCGCCCTTGAAGGCCAGCAACGCCTGCTTGGCGTTCTGTGGGGTGAAGTGCGGCGTCCAGCTGCCGAAGCGGGCGGCGTTCAGGCCGGCAAGCTTGTCGGAGAGGTGCATCAGTTCGCTGATCTGCGCCGGGCTCAGTTCGCGCAGTTGCCCGATCAATTCCTGCGAGTCGTCGAGGTAAGCGGGCAGGGTGAAACGCTCGGTCACCGGCGGGGTGTCGTAGTCGAGGGTCTTGGCGGGGGAAATCACCGTCAGCATCGGGTCGGCTCCTGGCATCATTGACCGTGAATTCTACGGGCTGGGCGTGGCAAGTCCAAACTATGGCGACGATAGTGGGCGCTCATGGACCGTGCAGGCGCTATAGTGCCTGTTTTGCCATTGGGGAGCCTTGGACCGTGCGCATAGCCTCAGCCCTGCTGGCCGCGCTGCTGAGCGTGGCCGTGCACGCCGCGCCCAGCGACCAGGTGAGCCTGGACCGCAGCCTGTGGCCCGAGCAGTTGGACAGCCCGGTGCTGTTCGACGTGGCGTCGCGTGCCGAGATACTGTCGTTTGCCCAGGTGCTGCATGAAAGCGAGCTGCTCGACGATGCGGCGCTGGCGGCGCGGCTGGGGCTGCGCCAGATCAACCTGCACAAGGTGCGCCTGGTGCGGGCGCGCATGTGGCAGCGCCTGTGGAGCGGTTACCAGCAGGCCCAGCGCAGTTGCGAGCAGGATGCCTCGTTCTGTTACGCCGTCACCTCCATGGCAGAACTGCGCACGCAAGCCGCTACCTTCGCTGCCGATGTTGGCGCGTTCTACACCGGCTGGGTCGAACCCAGCCACCGCTTCCATGTGCGCTACCTGGACGAGCAGCTGCGCAAGGCGGCATTGATGCCGCAAACCAGCAGTGAGGTGGAGCGGCTGTCACCGGCCGAGCGCAACGGCGACGAACTGAACGACCGGCTGTTTCTGCTCACCTTCGTCGGTGGGCCGGGGCCGGTGGGTGGCAGTACCGATACGTTGGCCGACTACCTGCGCGGGCAGAAGCTGGAAGGGACGTTTTTCGTCCTGGGCAACCGCTTGCAGCAACGTCGCGAGGGCACCTCGCTCGACGCCCTGCGCACGTTGTATGACGGGCAGTGCGTAGGTATTCAGGGCTGGGAGTACAGGTCCCACGCGCAGTGGAATGGCTGGCAGGACTCGCTCAGGCGCAGCCAGGGGCGGGTGCAGGCAGACCTGCCTGAGCAATACGTGCCATTGTTCCGGCCCCCCTATGGCCAGCGCAGGGCGGATGGGGACGCGTTCATGGCCAGCCAGCAACTGCGCGTGTCACTGTGGGACATCGACGCCCAGGATGACGGCGCGCTGGATGCCCAGGCCTCGGCCCAGCGGGTGCTGACCTTGATGCTGCTGTGGCGCAAGGGGGTGATCCAGTTTCACGATGCCCTGCCCAAAGCCCAGCCGGCCGTGCAATGGCTGCTGGAGCACACCGCACAGAGCGGCATCGGCTGGCAGGGCTGCAAGGAATATGCTTATGCACAATGAGCAATCTGACTTCTGACTGTAGACCCGCCTGGCCGCCCCGCCAAGGGCAGTTCGTCAATCGGAAAAATAAACTTCAAAAACGCGTAAAAATGCTTTTTCCGGTCATGCCTTTTGCGGTATGAAGAAACCAGACAGCCGATTCCTGCAGCACAGGTGGCGTCATACAGGCTCACCTGGCCAGGTTCGCTTCCCGCCCGTAACAACGCGGATACGGGGAGACCGGCAGTCACTTTGCGGCGTAACAGACCGCGCCGTGTGGCTTCGACATAAGGTGACCGAGTATGGATGACCAAGGACGCACCCCTTCCTCCAGCAAGCCAATCCTCTATGTGCTCGATACCAACGTCCTGATTCACGACCCTAACGCATTACTCAACTTCGAGGAGCATCACGTCGCCATCCCGATGACGGTGCTGGAGGAACTCGACAAGCTCAAGGCCGGCAAACAGAGCATCGCCGCCGAATGCCGCCAGGCTATCCGCCTGATCGATCAGACCCTGGGGGACGCCTCACCCAGCGTGGTCGAGCAGGGTGTACCCATCCAGCGTGGCAAGAGCGGGCCCAAGGGCTTCCTGTCCATTCTGATGACCCCGCGCAACGAGCCTAATCGCCTGCTGCCGGAAACCCTCAACGACAACATCATCATCAACCAGCTGCTGGAAGTGCGGGCACGGCGCACCGACCTGGACGTGGTGCTGGTCACCAAAGACATCAACATGCGCCTGAAGGCCCGCGCCTGTGGCATTGCGGCCGAAGACTACAGCACCGACCAGTTGGTAGACGACGTGTCGCTGCTGTCCAAGGGATACCACTCGGTCACAGGTTCGTTCTGGGACCGGGTGAACAAGGTGGATACGCGCCAGGAACGTGGCCGTACCTGGCACCGCGTGCAACTGGCCGAGAACCTGCCGGCGGTGCACGTCAACGAGTTCATCATCGACGAGCAGGGCTTCGTTGGCTGGATCAAAGGCATCCGTGAAAACGAACTGCTGCTGCTCGACCTGCACCAGGAGCCGCTGCTGCACCAGGAAGCCTGGGGCCTGAAGCCACGGGATATTCACCAGAGCCTGGCGCTGTTCGCCCTGCTGGACCCAGACATCCACCTGGTCAACCTGACCGGCGCTGCGGGCTCGGGCAAGACCATCCTGGCACTGGCTGCCGCCATCGAGCAGACCATGGTCAGCAAGCGCTACCGGCGCATCATCGCCACCCGCAGCGTGCAGGGGCTGGACCAGGAGATCGGCTTCCTGCCGGGTACCGAGGCCGAGAAGATGGAGCCTTGGCTGGGTGCGATCACCGACAACCTCGAAGCCTTGCACATGGACGACGAAAGCACCCATGGCAGCGTGGAGTACATCCTCGAGCGGGTACCGTTGCAGTTCAAGTCGCTGAACTACATCCGTGGGCGCAGCTTCCAGCAGAGCCTGATCCTCATCGATGAATGCCAGAACCTCACCCCGCACCAGATGAAAACCATCATCACCCGTGCCGGTGCCGGCTCCAAGGTGGTGTGCCTGGGTAACCTGGCGCAGATCGACACGCCTTACCTGTCCGCCACCAGCTCTGGCCTTACCTACCTCACCGAGCGCTTCAAGGACTTCCCCCACGGCGTGCACATCACCCTGCAGGGTGTGCCGCGGTCGGTGCTGGCCGAGTACGCCGAGTCGCACATGTAACGGCACATCTAACGGCACATCGGGGCGGCCTGCCCAGGCCGCTCCAACTTCCCGCCCGGCTACAAACCCGTGCCTAAAGCTGACCCACGGGTTTACACTCGTTGCTCCCTTCACAGGAGCAGAGCAGTGCTGACACATCTTGATTCCCAGGGGCGGGCCAACATGGTCGACGTCACTGAAAAAGCCGTCACCGAGCGTGAGGCCACCGCCGAGGCGCGGGTGCGCATGCTGCCGCAAACCTTGCAGATGATCGTGGAAGGCGCACACCCCAAGGGCGATGTGTTTGCCGTGGCGCGCATCGCCGGCATTCAGGCGGCGAAGAAGACCAGTGACCTGATCCCGTTGTGCCACCCATTGATGCTGACCAGCGTGAAGGTGGAGCTTGATGCCGAGGGTGAGGATGCGGTGAAGATCGTCGCCCGCTGCAAGCTGGCCGGGCAGACCGGTGTGGAGATGGAAGCGCTGACGGCGGCCAGTGTCGCGGCACTGACCCTTTATGACATGTGCAAAGCCGTAGACAAGGGTATGGTCATCGAACAGGTGCGCCTGCTGGAAAAGCTCGGCGGCAAAAGTGGCCATTACAAGGTGCAAAGCTGATGAACGTGAAGGTGATGTACTTCGCCCGTTACCGCGAACGGCTGGGGGTGGACGCGGAGCGTGTCGAAGGTGCATTCGCGGTGCTCGACGATGTGCGTCAGGCGCTGGTGGCCAGGGGCGCTCCGTACGACGTGCTGAGTGAGCAGAACCTGATGTGTGCGCGCAACGAAGAACTGTGCAAGCTTGATGAGCCGCTGGAAGAGGGCGATGACGTGGCGTTCTTCCCGCCGGTAACAGGAGGCTGAACATGGCTGTACGCGTTCAGGAGGCTGCATTCGACCCGGGGCTGGAAGTCAATGCCATGCACGCGGCCAACGTGGGTGTGGGGGCGGTTGTCGCTTTTGTCGGCTACGTGCGGGATTTCAACGAAGGGCGCGAGGTGGCGGGGATGTTTCTTGAACACTACCCGGGCATGACCGAGAAGGCCCTGGCCAAGATTGCCGCCGAGGCCCAGCAGCGCTGGCCGCTGCTGAAGATTGAGGTGCTGCATCGCATCGGTGCACTGGAGCCGGGCGAGCCCATTGTGTTTGTGGGTGTGGCCAGTGCTCACCGGCAGGCCGCGTTCGATGCCTGCAACTTCATCATGGATTACCTGAAAACCCGGGCGCCGTTCTGGAAGAAAGAAATGACCGGGGACGGCCCGCGCTGGGTCGAGGGCAGGCAGAGTGACCAGGATGCGGCGGGGCGCTGGTAGCCCTGTGTTGGGTGGCCGGGGCTATGCCCCGGTTCGCGGGTACAGGTCAGTGATGCTTGCGTGGCACGGGCTGCAGCAGTTCATCCGGCGGCATTTCGCACTTGATCTTGCGGCCCAGCAGTTCTTCGATCGCCGGCAACTGATACGAGTCATCCTCCCCGGCAAAGCTGATCGACACACCACTGGTGCCTGCACGGCCAGTACGGCCGATACGATGCACGTAGTCGTCCGGGTCTTCGGGCAAGGTGAAGTTGATGACGTGGCTGATGCCGTCGATGTGAATACCCCGCCCGGCCACATCGGTGGCAACCAACACGGTGATGCGCCCTTCACGGAAGTTTTCCAGCGTGCGGATACGCTTGTGCTGGGGCACGTCGCCTGAAAGCTGCGCGGCATTGATGCCGTCACGCACCAGTTTTTCCTCGATGCGCCGCACTTCGTCCTTGCGGTTGGCGAACACCATCACCCGTTCCCACTCGTTTTGGGTAACCAGGTTGTACAGCAGCTTGTACTTGTCGCTGCCCGCCACCGCATACACGTGCTGCTCGACCGTTTCGCTGGCGACGTTCTCGGGCTCGATTTCGACGATGGCCGGGTCGGTCGTCCACTGCTTGGCCAGGTTCATCACGTCGTCAGTGAAGGTGGCCGAGAACAGCAAGGTCTGGCGTTCGCTCTTGGGCGGGGTCTGGCGGATGATCTGTCGTACCTGGGGGATGAAGCCCATGTCCAGCATGCGGTCCGCTTCGTCCAGCACCATCACCTCGACCATGTCCAGGTGCACCTCGCCGCGCTGGTTGAAGTCCAGCAGCCGGCCTGGGGTGGCCACCAGAATATCGCAGTGCCGTGCTTCCAGCGCCTTCAGTTGCTTGTCGAAGTCCATGCCACCGACGAAGCTCATCACGTTCAGGCCGGTGTACTTGGTGAGGGCCGCAGCGTCCTTGGCGATCTGTACTACCAGCTCGCGGGTGGGCGCGATGATCAGCGCACGGGGTTCGCCCATGTAGCGCTCTTTGGGCGGTGGGGTCTGCTGCAACTGGGAAATGATCGAGATCAGAAACGCAGCAGTTTTGCCCGTACCAGTCTGGGCCCTGCCGATCGCGTCCTGCCCACGCAGGGTGTAACCCAGCACCTGTGCCTGGATCGGCGTGCAGTATGGGAAGCCCAGGTCGTGGATGGCGTGCATCAGTTCGTTGGACAGCTTGAAGTCATGGAAGCGGGTTTTGCCTTCCTGCGGCTCGACCACGAAGTCTTCCGGCTTCCACAGGCTGGCCTGCGGCTTGGGCTTGCGCTCGCGGCGCGGTTTTTCTTTTGCCGGCGTTGCCGCCGCAGGCGCAGTTGCCACCGGCTGGCTGGCCTTGGGGGCAGGTTTGGCGCGCGGGGGCTTGGATGGGGTTACTGGACGGGCCTCGGAAACGGGCGCGGGCGATGCAACGCTGGCAGCAGGCGCGACAGCCTGCGGGGCGTCGTCTCCCTTGCCGAATATTTTTTTAAGTGCCTTGAGCACGGTCGTCTCGTCAACTGGTTAAGGAATGTACGCCGGGCAGTGTAATGCAAGAACCCCGCGCGGCGTAGTGGAACTGACGCACAACTACAGGCGGCGTGCCTTATTGAAGTTGCCTGGCCAGCCAGTGGTAGATGTCGTTCAGCTCCTCGACCACCACCTCGTGCTCCATGGGGTACTCCTGCCAGGTTGCGGCAATGCCCCAGGTATTGAGGTATTCGAAGGCGGTACGGCCCATCGACGGGATCACCACCGGGTCATGCACGCCGTGCAGGCACAGCGCCGGGGTCCGCTGCTGGCAGGCACTGAGCTGATGCCCTTCACTGAACGTGGGCGCGTAGGTAGACAGTGCCAGCACCCCGCCCAGGGCCTCCTGCCACTTTATATAGGCGGTGTGCAGCACCACCGCGCCGCCCTGGGAGAAACCGGCCAGGAAGATGCGTGACAGGCTGACGCCCTTGGCCTGCTCGGCCTTGATCAGCGCGATGACCTGGTCGGCCGACGCGTCGAGCTGCGCCTCGTCGATGGCGCGGGCCGGGCTCATGGCCTTGATGTCGTACCAGCTCGGCATGGCGTAGCCGCCGTTGATGGTGACCGGCTGGGTCGGCGCCTGGGGCATGATGAAGCGCGTGCTGTTCAGCCGCTCCTGCATGAATTCAGCTACAGGTAGGAAGTCGTAACGGTCGGCCCCCAGGCCGTGCAACCAGATCACACAGGCATCTGCGGTGGTCTGGGGTTCCAGGATCAGTGGGTCGGTCATTGCTGCTCCGAAAGTGTGCGGTTGGGCGGTTAGCGTGCATGAATATAAAGCGCGTGTGCAGCGCGCGAGAACGAGAATGTCGCAACGCTGAAACTTTACCCACTTGACTCTGGCTTAATCGCTCCAGCCAAGCGAACTGGTACGCGCTTTGCAATTCCATCTGTGATGCAAAGGGTAGGCCGTGAACGGTAACACCCTCTGTAAGCGAAGGCTGTCACAGAACAGCCCATTGCGCCAATTGACCCAATAACAAGCCAATACGGGTCGGATGCGCCTCAAAAGGGTGCGGTGCAATTCCGGCTCGATACAACAAGAGCGATGTGGAGGTAGTGAATGAAGATGTTGAAAACCACCCTGGCAGTCCTGACCGCTGCCGCCGCGCTGGGCGCCGTGAGCACTGCCCAGGCCGGTGCCACTCTCGATGCGGTTAAAAAGAAGGGCTTCGTCCAGTGTGGCGTGAGTGACGGCTTGCCTGGCTTCTCGGTACCGGATGCCCAGGGCAAGATCATCGGCATCGATGCCGACGTCTGCCGCGCCGTAGCGGCGGCGGTGTTCGGCGATGCGACCAAGGTCAAGTTCAGCCAGCTCAACGCCAAGGAACGCTTCACCGCCCTGCAGTCGGGCGAAGTCGACGTGCTGTCGCGCAACACCACCTGGACCAGTTCGCGCGATGCCGGCATGGGCCTGGTGTTCACCGGTGTCACCTACTACGACGGCGTCGGTTTCCTGGTCAACAAGAAGCTGGGTGTTTCCAGCGCCAAGGAACTCGATGGCGCTACCATCTGCATCCAGGCAGGTACCACCACCGAACTGAACGTGTCCGACTTCTTCCGCGCCAACAACCTGAAATACACCCCGATCACCTTCGACACCTCTGACGAAAGCGCCAAGTCGCTGGAGTCGGGCCGTTGCGACGTACTGACCTCTGACAAGTCGCAGCTGTTCGCTCAGCGTTCCAAGCTGGCCGCACCCACCGAGTATGTAGTGCTGCCAGAAACCATCTCCAAGGAGCCCTTGGGCCCGGTGGTGCGCAAAGGCGACGAAGAGTGGTTCAGCATCGTCAAGTGGACGCTGTTCGCCATGCTCAACGCCGAAGAGGCGGGCATCACCTCCAAGAACGTCGAAGCCGAAGCCAAGGGCACCAAGAACCCTGACGTGGCCCGCCTGCTGGGTGGCGACGGTGAATACGGCAAGGACCTCAAGCTGCCCAAAGACTGGGTAGTGCAGATCGTCAAGCAAGTCGGCAACTACGGCGAAGTGTTCGAGAAGAACCTGGGCCAGAGCACCGACCTGAAGATCGACCGTGGCATGAACGCCCTGTGGAACAACGGCGGCATCCAGTACGCGCCACCTGTGCGCTGATGGTTGCACCCTGCGGCGGCATCCTGCCGCCGCAGGCAGTTCGGCACCCTCTCTTCCGGGGCATTTCATGCAAAATCGAATCGGCGCACAAAAGGGTTTATCCCTGAGCGATCCACGTGTGCGTGCGTGGCTGTTCCAGATCCTTACCATCGTCTTCGTGGTGGGTCTGGGCTGGTACCTGTTTCACAACACGCAAACCAACCTGCAACACCGCGGCATTACCTCTGGCTTCGACTTCCTCGACCGCAGTGCCGGCTTCGGCATCGCCCAGCACCTGATCCCCTACGTGGAATCGGACAGCTACGCCCGGGTATTCGTCATCGGCTTGCTCAACACCCTGCTGGTGACACTGATCGGCGTGGTGCTGGCCACCATTCTTGGCTTCATCATCGGTGTGGCACGGTTGTCGCCGAACTGGATGATCAACAAGCTGGCGACGGTGTATGTGGAAACCTTCCGCAACATCCCGCCGCTGCTGCAGATCCTGTTCTGGTACTTCGCGGTGTTTCTCACGCTGCCGGGGCCCAGGGGCAGCATCAACATCGACGATACCTTCTTCATCAGCAACCGTGGCCTGAACATGCCGGGGGCCTCCATGGCCGAGGGCTTCTGGCCATTCGTCATCGCCGTTGCCCTGGCTGTGCTGGCCGTGGTGGTGATGGTGCGGCGGGCCAACCGGCGTTTCGAAGAAACAGGTGAGCCCTTTCACAAGTTCTGGGTGGGCCTGGCCTTGCTCGTGGTCATCCCCGGTGCCTGCGTGCTGCTGTTCGGCAGCCCTGTACAGTGGGAAGTGCCGCAGTTGAAAGGCTTCAACTTCGTGGGTGGCTGGGTGCTGATCCCCGAGCTGCTGGCATTGACCCTGGCGCTGACCATCTATACCGCCGCGTTCATTGCCGAGATCGTGCGTTCGGGCATCCGTTCGGTGAGCCACGGCCAGACCGAGGCTGCTCGGTCGCTGGGCCTGCGCGAAGGGCCGACCCTGCGCAAGGTGATCATCCCCCAGGCACTGCGGGTGATCATTCCGCCGCTCACCAGCCAGTACCTGAACCTGGCCAAGAACTCGTCGCTGGCGGCCGGTATCGGCTACCCGGAAATGGTCTCGCTGTTTGCCGGCACGGTGTTGAACCAGACCGGCCAGGCCATTGAGGTGATCGCCATCACCATGAGTGTCTATCTCGCCATCAGCATCAGCATTTCGCTGTTGATGAACTGGTACAACAAGCGCATTGCGCTGATCGAGCGGTGAGGATACGCCTGTGAATGCCCATGTTTTCAAACCTGACATCCCGCCACCGGTAAAAACCGTCGGCGTGCTCGCCTGGATGCGTGCCAACCTGTTTTCCAGCTGGCTCAACACACTGCTCACCCTGTTCGCCGTGTATCTGCTGTGGCTGATTGTGCCGCCGTTGCTGCAATGGGCGCTAATCGATGCCAACTGGGTGGGTACCACCCGCGCCGATTGCACCAAGGAGGGCGCCTGCTGGGTGTTCGTGCAGCAGCGCTTTGGGCAGTTCATGTACGGCTACTACCCTGCCGAGTTGCGCTGGCGGGTGGACCTGACCGTGTGGCTGGCGGTACTCGGCGCGGCACCGTTGTTCATCAGCCGCTTCCCGCGCAAGGCGGTGTACGGCCTGGGCTTCCTGGTGCTGTACCCGGTGCTGGCCTATACCCTGCTGCACGGCGGCTACCTGGGCCTGGACACGGTGGCCACCAGCCAGTGGGGCGGGCTGATGCTGACCCTGGTCATCGCCACGGTCGGCATCGTCGGTGCCTTGCCCCTGGGCATTGTGCTGGCGCTGGGCAGGCGCTCGCGCATGCCGGCGGTGAAGGTGGTGTGTGTGACCTTCATCGAGTTCTGGCGCGGCGTGCCACTGATCACCGTGCTGTTCATGTCGTCCGTGATGCTGCCGTTGTTCCTGCCCGAGGGCATGAGCTTCGACAAGCTGCTGCGGGCCATGATCGGTGTGATTCTGTTCCAGTCGGCGTATATCGCCGAGGTGGTGCGCGGTGGCTTGCAGGCCATTCCCAAAGGCCAGTACGAGGCTGCGGCGGCCATGGGCCTGGGTTACTGGCGCTCGATGGGCCTGGTGATCCTGCCCCAGGCGCTGAAGCTGGTGATCCCCGGCATCGTCAACACTTTCATTGCCCTGTTCAAGGACACCAGCCTGGTGATCATCATCGGCCTGTTCGACCTGCTCAACAGCGTCAAGCAAGCAGCTGCCGACCCGGCCTGGCTGGGTATGGCCACCGAGGGCTACGTGTTCGCGGCCCTGGTGTTCTGGATTTTCTGTTTCGGTATGTCCCGCTACTCCATGCATCTGGAGCGCAAGCTGGACACTGGCCACAAGCGTTAGGAGTTTCGAAATGAGTGAAGCGATCAAGCAGCCTGCTGGCCCCGAAGGCATCATCCAGATGCAGGGCGTAAACAAGTGGTATGGCCAGTTCCATGTGCTCAAGGACATCAACCTGAACGTGCGCCAGGGCGAGCGCATCGTGCTGTGCGGGCCGTCGGGTTCGGGCAAGTCCACCACCATCCGCTGCCTCAACCGCCTGGAGGAACATCAGCAGGGGCGCATTGTGGTCGACGGGGTAGAGCTGACCAACGACCTGAAGCAGATCGAGGCCATCCGCCGCGAGGTGGGCATGGTGTTCCAGCACTTCAACCTGTTCCCGCACCTGAGCATTCTGGAAAACTGCACCCTGGCGCCCATGTGGGTACGCAAGATGCCGCGGCGCAAGGCCGAGGAAATCGCCATGCACTACCTGGAGCGGGTACGCATTCCGGAGCAGGCGCACAAATTCCCGGGGCAGTTGTCCGGTGGCCAGCAGCAGCGGGTGGCCATTGCCCGTGCCCTGTGCATGAAGCCCAAGATCATGCTGTTCGACGAACCAACTTCGGCGCTGGACCCGGAAATGGTCAAGGAAGTGCTCGATACCATGGTAGGGCTGGCTGAAGACGGCATGACCATGCTGTGCGTTACCCACGAGATGGGCTTTGCCCGCACCGTGGCCAACCGGGTGATCTTCATGGACAAGGGAGAGATTGTGGAGCAGGCCGCGCCGGATGATTTCTTCGACCGGCCGCGCAGTGACCGTACCCGGTTGTTCCTGAGCCAGATCTTGCATTGATGCAGGCAGGGGCTGCTTTGCAGCCCCCTCTACAGGCTATTTCTCTTCCTGTTTGGCCACTGGCGCCGGCGGCGGCCTCAGGCCTACTTCGGCCACCAGCTTCAACTGCTGCCCATTGCGCATCACCTCGATGGTGATCTTCTCGTTGGGCTTGATGCGCGCCACCTGGTTCATCGACTTGCGCCCGTCACCGGCCGGTTCGCCGTTGATGCTCAGAATCACGTCACCCAGCTGCAACCCGGCCCTGGCCGCCGGCCCCTCGCGGAATATACCCGCGACCACGATGCCTGGCCGGTCTTTCATGCCGAACGATTCGGCCAGTTCGGTGCTCAGTGGCTGCACTTCGATACCCAACCAGCCACGGATCACCTGGCCGTGCTCGACGATCGACTTCATCACTTCCAGCGCCAGCTTCACCGGGATGGCAAAACCGATGCCCTGGGAGCCGCCAGACTTGGAGAAGATCGCGGTGTTGATGCCGATCAGGTTGCCATTGGCATCCACCAGTGCACCGCCGGAGTTACCCGGGTTGATCGCCGCGTCGGTCTGGATGAAATCTTCGTAGTTGTTCAGCCCCAACTGGTTGCGGCCGGTGGCGCTGATGATGCCCATGGTCACCGTCTGGCCTACGCCGAACGGGTTGCCGATGGCCAGCGACACATCGCCGATACGGATGGTGTCGGAGCGGCCGATGGTAATGGCCGGCAGTTTCTTCAGGTCGATCTTCAGCACCGCCAGGTCGGTTTCCGGGTCGCTGCCGATAACCCGGGCCAGGGTCTCGCGGCCGTCTTTCAGGGCCACGACGATCTGGTCGGCACCGCTGGTGACGTGGTTGTTGGTGAGCAGGTAACCCTCGGGGCTCATGATGACTGCCGAGCCCAGGCTGGACTCCCAACGCCGCTGCTTGGGCAGGTTGTCCCCGAAGAAGCGGCGGAACTGCGGGTCTTCGAACAGCGGGTGCGAGCTCTTGTTCACCACTTTGGTGGTGTACAGGTTGACCACCGCGGGGGCGGCCAGGGTCACGGCATCAGCGTAGGAAACCGGGCCCTGGACCACGCGCGTGGTCTGGGGTGCCTGTTGCAGGTTGACATCCTGGCTGGGCAGGCCGACCCACTCGGGGAAACGCTGGATGATCAGCACGGCAATGAGCACACCGGTGAGCAGGGGCCAGCCAAAGTAACGCAACGCCTTGAACATGAACGAGTCCTGGATAGAGCAGGGGGCCAGGGGCCACCGAGTAGGGCATGCAGGGGTACGTGAACCGCACGCGCAGGCACCGGTTCCCCCGGTGCCGACGACGGCCCATAATGGCCGGCATTATACGGGCGTTCAGCCGGCGTTGTGCCTGTGGGATGCGCAGATTTCGAGGAGAATTTAATGGCCGTCGCTCTCAATACCCTGGTCGAGGAAGCCGAGCGCTTTCTGGGCAGCAGCAAGGTCCAGGACTATTGCCCCAACGGCCTGCAGGTCGAAGGCCGGCCCCAGGTTGGCCGTATTGTCAGCGGCGTGACTGCCAGCCAGGCGTTGCTGGACGCGGCCGTGGAGGCGCAGGCTGACCTGGTGCTGGTGCACCACGGCTACTTCTGGAAGGGCGAAAACCCCTGCATCACCGGGATTCGTCAGCGGCGCCTGAAAACCCTGCTGAACCATGACATCAGCCTGCTGGCGTTCCACCTGCCGCTGGACCTGCACCCCGAGGTGGGTAACAACGTGCAGCTGGCGCGCCAGCTGGATATCACTGTCGAAGGCGCTCTGGACCCGGCCAACCCGAAGGTGGTCGGGCTGGTCGGGTCACTGGCAGAACCCATGACCGCCCGCGACTTTGCCCGCCGGGTGCAGGAAGTGCTGGGCCGTGAGCCGCTGCTGGTGGAGGGCGAGCAGATGATTCGCCGGGTAGGCTGGTGCACCGGGGGTGGGCAGGGCTACATCGACGATGCCATTGCCGCAGGGGTGGACCTGTACCTGACCGGTGAGGCTTCGGAGCAGACGTACCACAGTGCCCGCGAGAATGGGGTCAGCTTCATTGCCGCCGGGCACCACGCCACCGAGCGGTATGGCGTGCAGGCGCTGGGTGATTACCTGGCGCGGCGGTTTGCCGTGGAGCACCTGTTCATCGATTGCCCGAACCCTATCTGACCTTGGCGGCCTCATCGCCGGCAGGCTGGCCCCCACAGGGATCGCACAGCATTCAAGGCCCGTGTCAGCCCTGTGAGAGCGGGTTTACCCGCGAAGGGCCTGGCCTGCAACGCCCAAACCCCCAGTCATATGGTTAGACGCTTTCGATCTAGCCAGCCGCCTAAATAGAAGCATCTGCTGTGATAGAGTGGCTCGCTCGAACACGGCCCGCTGGCCGTCCATAAGATCGTTTTTCGTGAGTAGCCATGGTCGACAAACTGACGCACTTGAAACAGCTGGAGGCGGAAAGCATCCACATCATCCGCGAGGTGGCCGCCGAGTTCGACAACCCGGTGATGCTGTACTCGATCGGCAAGGATTCCGCCGTGATGCTGCACCTGGCGCGCAAGGCTTTCTTCCCGGGCAAGCTGCCGTTCCCGGTGATGCACGTCGACACCCGCTGGAAATTCCAGGAAATGTACCGCTTCCGCGACAAGATGGTCGAGGAAATGGGCCTGGAGCTGATCACCCACGTCAACCCTGAAGGGGTGGCGCAGGGCATCAACCCATTCACCCATGGCAGCTCCAAGCACACCGACATCATGAAGACCCAGGGCCTGAAGCAGGCACTGGACAAGCACGGCTTCGATGCCGCCTTCGGTGGTGCGCGCCGCGACGAAGAGAAGTCGCGGGCCAAGGAGCGCGTGTACTCGTTCCGCGACAGCAAGCACCGCTGGGACCCGAAAAACCAGCGCCCCGAGCTGTGGAACGTGTACAACGGCAAGGTCAACAAGGGCGAGTCGATCCGCGTCTTCCCGCTGTCGAACTGGACCGAGCTGGACATCTGGCAGTACATCTACCTCGAAGGCATCCCGATCGTGCCGCTGTACTTCGCCGCCGAGCGTGAAGTGATCGAGAAGAACGGCACCCTGATCATGATCGACGACGAGCGCATCCTCGAACACCTCTCCGAGGAAGAAAAGGCCCGCATCGTCAAGAAGAAGGTGCGTTTCCGTACCCTTGGCTGCTACCCGCTGACGGGCGCTGTCGAGTCGGAAGCCGAGACGCTCACCGACATCATTCAGGAAATGCTCCTGACGCGCACTTCCGAGCGCCAAGGCCGGGTCATCGACCACGATGGCGCTGGCTCCATGGAAGACAAGAAACGCCAAGGGTATTTTTAAGCTTCAAGTTACAAGCGGCAAGCTGCAAGACATAAGCAGAGCGCGTAGCGTTTGAGCCTTGTGGATTGCCGCCTGCATTGCGGGCGGCCCGGAGCGCTCGTAATGGATTTTGAGAAGCTGGCAGTTTGGCAACGGAGTAAGCGTCTGGCCATTGAGTTGTACCGGACACTGGCTGGGTGTCGTGATTATGGATTCAAGGATCAGATCACGCGGTCGGCACTTTCCATCCCGTCCAATAGTGCCGAGGGCATGGAGCGGCGCGGGAGCAGAGAGAAGGTTTGGTATCTCAGCGTTGCGAAAGCGTCCTGCGGGGAGTTGCGTACGCAGCTGATGATCGGTGGTGAGATAGGTTACATCGACGCTGGGCTGGCTACCGGCTGGATTAACGAAACCCGCGAGCTCTCCCGAATGCTAAGTGGGTTGATCAACAGAATTTCTAACTAGTTGTACGCCGACAAGCTTGCCGCTTGAAGCTGACAGCTTGGAGCTTGAATGAAATGAGTCACCAATCCGATTTGATCAGCGAGGACATCCTCGCCTACCTGGCCCAGCACGAGCGTAAGGAACTGCTGCGTTTCCTCACCTGCGGCAACGTGGATGACGGCAAGAGCACCCTGATCGGGCGCCTGCTGCACGACTCGAAGATGATCTACGAGGACCACCTCGAGGCCATCACCCGTGATTCGAAGAAGTCTGGCACCACCGGCGAGGAAGTCGACCTGGCGCTGCTGGTGGACGGCCTGCAGGCCGAGCGGGAGCAGGGCATCACCATCGATGTGGCCTACCGCTACTTCTCCACTGCCAAGCGCAAGTTCATCATCGCCGACACCCCGGGCCACGAGCAGTACACCCGCAACATGGCCACCGGCGCGTCCACCTGCGACCTGGCGATCATTCTGGTTGATGCCCGCTATGGCGTGCAGACCCAAACCCGCCGCCACAGCTACATCGCGTCGCTGCTGGGCATCAAGCACATCGTGGTCGCGGTCAACAAGATGGACCTCAAGGGCTTTGACGAGCAGGTGTTCGAGTCGATCAAGGCCGACTACCTGGCGTTCGCCGAAGCGATCAACCTGACGCCAAGCAGCCTGCACTTCGTGCCGATGTCCGCGCTCAAGGGCGACAACGTGGTCAACCACAGCGAGCGTTCGCCGTGGTATGCCGGCCCGACGCTGATGGAAATCCTGGAAACCGTTGAAGTGTCGGCTGACCGCAACTTCACTGACCTGCGCTTCCCGGTGCAGTACGTGAACCGGCCGAACCTGAACTTCCGTGGCTTCGCCGGTACCCTGGCCAGCGGCGTGGTGCACAAGGGCGACGAGGTCGTGGTGCTGCCATCGGGCAAGAGCAGCCGCGTGAAATCCATTGTTACCTACGAAGGTGAACTGGAAAGCGCAGGCCCCGGCCAGGCGGTGACGCTGACCATGGAAGACGAGATCGATATCTCCCGTGGCGACCTGCTGGTGCATGCCGACAACGTGCCCCCGGTAACTGACCAGTTCGACGCCATGCTGGTGTGGATGGCCGAAGAGCCGATGCTGCCGGGCAAGAAATACGACATCAAGCGTGCCACCAGCTACGTGCCTGGCTCGATTGCCAGCATCACCCACAAGGTGGATGTGAACACCCTGGAGAAGGGCAGTGCCAGCGCGCTGCAACTGAACGAGATCGGCCAGGTCAAGGTGGCCCTGGATGCGTCTATTGCCCTGGATGGCTATGACAGCAACCGCACCACCGGTGCCTTCATCGTCATCGACCGCCTGACTAACGGCACCGTCGGCGCGGGCATGATCATCGCGCCCCCTGTGCTGCCCCACGGCAATACCGGCCAGCATGGCAAGCTGGCGCACGTGTCTACCGAGGAACGTGCGCTGCGCTTCGGCCAGCAGCCTGCCACCGTGCTGTTCAGTGGTTTGTCCGGTGCCGGCAAGAGCACCCTGGCTTATGCGGTTGAGCGCAAGCTGTTCGACATGGGCCGGGCGGTGTATGTGCTCGATGGCCAGAACCTGCGTCATGACCTGAACAAGGGCCTGCCACAGGACCGCGCCGGGCGTACTGAAAACTGGCGCCGCGCCGCCCATGTGGCGCGCCAGTTCAACGAAGCCGGCCTGCTGACGTTGGCAGCGTTCGTGGCCCCGGATGCCGAAGGCCGTGAGCAGGCCAAGGCGCTGATCGGCAAAGACCGCCTGGTGACGGTGTACGTTCAGGCCTCGCCGCTGGCGTGCCGCGAGCGTGACCCACAGGGGCTTTACGCAGCCGGCGGCGACAACATCCCGGGTGAGAGCTTCCCGTTCGATGTGCCGCTGGATGCAGACGTGGTGATCGACACCCAGGCCACCAGCGTGGACGAAGGCGTCAAGTTGGTGTTGGACGCGCTTCGCCAGCGTGGAGCGATCTGACGGTTTTTGAAGGTTAGGCTGGGGCGAGCTGCGCTCGCTCTGGCAGAACTGCAAGTAACCTTTGAGCCAGCAGGGACCTGTGGGAGCGGCTTCAGCCGCGAACACCGGCGCAGCCGGTGCCCTCCACCGCGCTGTCTGCTTCGCGGGTAAACCCGCTCCCACAGGGAGCGGGCTTGCTTGCGAAATCAATGCTCTGCGCGAGAGCGCAGCTCGCGATCTTCCAGCTGTACCCAGCTCTGCGGCCCCGCCAATATCTCCTCCTCGCTCAGCAAGCATTCATCCAGCGCCACCCTCAGCGCATCAACGTCCAGCCCTTGGCCGATGAACACGATTTCCTGCCGGCAATCGCCCACGTTTTCATCCCATTTGCCCATGATCGCCTGGCGCCGATAGGCTTCCAGCGGCCACTGTGCCTGCTCGACGAAGCGCCACCAGCGCCCGCTGTATTCCCACTCGAACCGCCCGCCGCTCAACGCCAGCATGCCGATTTCGAAAAACCGGCTGGCCGACCAGAAATAGCCTTTGCAGCGCAGCAGATGCCCGTGTGCCCACGGTTGTTCGAACAACGCCCGCAGCCGTTGCGGATGGAAGGGCGCGCGCTCTCGGTACACCCATGACGTGATGCCGTAGGTTTCCGATTCCGGTTCCGGCTGTGCCGCACGGTCTATCTGCTGCATCCAGCCCGGCGACTGCACCAGGCTCGGCAGGTCGAACAGGTGCGTACCCAGCACGTTGGCCAGGTCTGTTTCGCCGCGCACCATTGGCACGATGCGCGCACGCGGGTTCAACTGGCGCAGCAGGGCCTCCAGCGCCGGGTAGCGCTGGGGTTCCAGCAGGTCGAGTTTGTTCACCAGAATGACGTCGGCATACTCCACCTGTTCGACCAGCAGGTCGCCCAGCGGCCGCTGCCCGGGCTCACCCCCGGCCGGGGCAGCGGCACCCAACAAACCTTCGAAACTGCTGGCGTCGACCACCGTGGCCAGCGTGTCCAGGCGCGCCAACTCACTCAGGCTGAACCCGTCACGGTCGAGAAAGGCGAAGGTTTCGGCCACCGGCATGGGCTCGGAGATGCCCGTGGATTCGATCAGCAGGTAGTCATAGCAGCCGGCCCTGGCCAGCGCGCTTACCTGCTCCAGCAGGTCGGCGCGCAGGGTGCAGCAGATACAGCCGTTGGTCATCTCCACCAGCCGGTCGCTGCCACGCTCCAGGGTGACGTTACGCCCAACGTTCTCGGCGTCTATGTTCACCTCGCTCATGTCGTTGACGATGACCGCCACCCGCAACCCCTCGCGGTTATGCAGGATGTGGTTGAGCAGGGTGGTCTTGCCTGCGCCGAGAAAACCCGACAGTACGGTCACGGGCAGCCGAAGGGGGTTGTCGGCTGCACGGCTCATGCCGGCTGCACCGGGTCCAGGTAGCTCTCGAACAGGTCGACCACCACACGCCCGTCGTCTGCCGCCTCGCCCCACAGGTCCCGCACCTCGAACTGCACGTGGTAGGTGGGTTGCAGCGCCGCCGAGCGGTCACCGTGGCCGATGCTGTCGGGGAACGGCCAGCGTTCGCGGGTGCGGTGCAGCACCACACCTTCCTTGCCCCGCACGTAGGCGGGGCAACGCACGTGGCCGGCGAAGCGCTCGTCACGTACCCGTACCCGCTGGCCCACCTCGAACGGCGGGCGGTCGGTGATGGCCACCCGCCCCTTGCTGTGGGGCGGGTTGGCCAATTTGAACGGTGAGCCCAGGGCTTCGTCCAGCGCCTCCTGGGTGATGGCCTGCGCCTCCACCAGCAGCGAGGCGGTGGCGATGACATAGCGCTCGTAATAGGTGGTGCCCACATGCTGGCGCACATCCAGGCGCTCCACGGCATGGCGGGCCTCGTCGATGCTGAACAGGCCCAGGTGGTCACTTGCCACGAACATCAGGCTGTACGCCAGGTGCTCCCAGTCTTCCTTGAAGACCGGTTTGTAGCTGAGGGTGTCGATGCGGTGGGCGACCTTGCCGAAGCCCTGAAAACCGCCGAGATCGTGAAATCCGTCCATTGCGCTTTACCTGTGTGGAATGGGGAAAAGGTGCGCCTAGCGCACCACGGGCAGGGCGACGCCGATCAGCACATCCTTGGTGACCAGGCGGCGCAGCGCCTCTTCATCCAGGTGCTCGCTGCCGGCCGGGCGCTGGGGCAGTACCAGATAGCGGCTCTCGGCACTGGTGTCCCACACGCAGACCTGCACGCTGGGCGGCAGCTCGGTGCCGAGCTCGCGCAATACCGTTCGGCCTTCGCGCACCAGGCGGGCGCGGAATTCGAAGCTCTTGTACCACTCAGGTGGCAGGCCGAGCACCGGCCAGTTGGTGCACGAGCAGAGGCTGCAGACGATCACGTTCTTGACCGTGGGGGTGTCTTCCAGGGCCACGATGTATTCGCCCTGGGGGCCGGTGTAGCCGTATTCGGCGCAGGCGGCGGTGCCGTCCTCCAGCAACAGGCGGCGGTAATCATCGTCGACCCAGGCACGGGCGACCACCCGCGCGCCATTGGCCGGGTCCCACTGGTTCTCCATCAGGTCGGTGAGCTGTTCGATGTAGCCGTCGGGCACCATGCCCTTGTCCTGCATCACTTTCAGCAGCGCCCGGGCACGCTGGCCCGGTGTCGAGGTGTCGGTGGTTGGCACTGATGTGCTCATGATGGTGGGCTCCTGATCAGGCATCGCGGTCAAAGGGTTCGCCAGTCGACGCTGGCTTCGAAGGCGCTGGCGGCCTGGTACAGCAGGCCCTCGGCGTAGTGCTTGCCCACCAGCATCAGGCCCACCGGCAGGCCGTCCACGTTGCCGCACGGGATGGACATGGCCGGGTGGCCGGTGATGTCCTGGGCGCTGGTGTTGCCGATCATCTCCAGCGCCCGGGCTACGTATTCGCTGATCGAACAGCCTGCCGGCGGGTGAGGTTGGGCGATGATCGGCACGGTTGGCAGCACCAGCAGGTCGTAGCGCTGCAGCGCCTGGTCATACCCTGCGCGGGCCAGGCGGGCAATGTTCTGGGCCTTGGCGTAGTAGCGCCCGTGGTACCGCTCCAGGCCGTACTGGCCCACCAGCATGCACAGCTTCAGTGAGGGCGACAGCACATCAGCGTGGTTGCGCCAGCCGGCCTGTTTGTCCAGCAACGCCACGTCGTACAAGCCCTTCCAGTTGAACCCGGCGCCGTTGGCGTGCATCAGCTGGTGGGTCAGGCCCTCGCAACCGATGGGGTGCCACAGCGCGCCGGCCAGCCGATGTTCGGCGACGGATACCGGTTCCACCACCGCGCCCAGTGCGCTCAGGCGTTCGATGGCGGCGTGCACGGTGTCGCGTACCCGTGGGTCCAGGTTGTCCAGCTCGAAGCCTTCCTGAAGGACGCCGATGCGCAGGCCACTGACGCCGCGGTCCAGATACTGGGTGTAGTGGTCCACCTGCGGCGCGGTCTGGCGCGGGTCCAGGCCGTCGGCACCAGCCAGCACTTCCAGCATCAGCGCGTTGTCGCGCACATTGGCGGTGATGGGGCCAGCATGGTCGATGGTCGCCTCGATGGCCATGATGCCGGTGTAGGGCACCAGGCCGTGGGTGGGCTTCATGCCGTAGGTGCCGCAGAAAGCCGAGGGGATGCGAATGGAACCGCCCTGGTCACCGCCAATGGCCATGTCCACCTGGCCAGCGGCGACCAGCGCCGCACTGCCCGAGGACGAGCCCCCGGACGCATAACCGTGACGGTGCGGGTTGTGTACCGGGGCAGGGTCGGACGTGTGGCTGCCGCCGGAGATGCAGTAGTGCTCGCAGGTCGCTTTGCCGACGATGGTGGCCCCGGCGCCCAGCAGGCGCGTAACCACGGTGGCGTCGAACCCCGGCACGAACCCTTCCAGGGGGGCGGCACCGTTCATCATCGGCACACCGGCCAAGGCGATGTTGTCCTTCAGGGCCACACTGCGCCCGGCCAGCTTGCCATCGCTGGCACCACTGATTTCGGTGCGCTGATACCAGGCATTCAGCGGGTTTTCGGCGTCGGTCGGGCGATGGCTGGTGCGCGGCTTGCCAGCGGTGACCGGGGTGTAGTCGGGCAACTCGTCGATCAGGTCATAGGCATCGAAGCTGCCTTGCATCAGTGCCAGGTACTCCGTGGCCTGTTCGGGGCTCAGTTGCATGTGCAGACGTTGAGCGAGGTCTTGTACCTGTGTTGCGGTGGGGCGGACGATGGCCATGGGGCAATCCTTTCAGGTATTGGGTGATGAATGCGGGGTACGCTGCCTCAGAAGATGTGTGCATAGCGCAGGTTGATGCGCAGGTTCTCCTTGGGCCCGTTGTCCACCGACAGGTCGCGCCCCAGTTGCAGCTGCAGCTGGTCCTGCGCAGTGACGAAGCGCGTGGCGGTCAGGCGCAGGTTGGTGGTGCCCAGGCGGTTGTCCTGGTCCACACGCTCGACCTCGGTTTCGCCGCCCCAGGTGCGGCCGACGCCAACGGCAAAGGTGGTGGCCGTGTCCGGCATGTAGCGGGCCATGATCTGTGCAGCGTAGGACACGTCCTGCTCCAGTTTCTGGCCAGCTGGCCCGTAATCGTCGTTGTCGCCATACCAGGTGGCGCCACCGACCAGGTCCACCGCCCAGTGGGCGTCGAAGTGCTTGATATAGGCACCCTGCAGTTCGAACTTCCACCGGTTTTCGCCGATGTTCAGCGGGTCGTCGCGGTCGTAGGTGCCCGTCGGCACGAACAGGTACGGGGTCAGGCTGAGGGTGTCCCGGGCTTCGTTGAGCCGTAGCTTGAACGGCGCAGCCAGGATCAAGTCGCCGATACCGTCGGCATTGCCCAGGGGCGACGCATCGCCGCTACTGGACACATGGCCGAAGGGCAGCAGGAACTGTGGGTCGACGGTCACCGTGTCACTCAGGGCGATGACGTGCAGCAAGCGCAGAATGCCCACGTCCGACCTGAGCTTGAAGTCCGAGCTTATCTTGTGGCCCTGGGCGTAGGCCGCGTTGGTGGTGGAGTGCTGGTAGTACAGCGCACCGATGGTGGCGCCCACCGGGTACTGTTCGTAGTCACCGGGTGCCACTTCCACGGCCTGGGCTGCGGCGGCCGGCAGCAACGCGCCCAGGGTAAGCAGGCGCAACCTGTTCATGCCGGGCGCCCTCATGATGCGTGCGCCTGGTGCGGGCAGCCGGTAGCGGCGGGTAGCGCATCGCGCATCATGCCGGTATGGGGGTGGCAGTTGATGTACTCGAACAGCTGCTGGCGGCCATCGCTCACGGACACCTCATGGTACAAGCGCAGTTTTTCCAGGCCGCTTGCCACGCGGAAGAAGGTGACGAAGATGCGCAGGTGGGTAGGGTGCGACTCGGCCCAGCGCTCGAGCTTTTCCACCGACCGCCAGTGGCCGATGTTGTAGCTTGAGTCCAGCAGGTTGCCCTGCAGGTCGATATTGCGTACGAAGCGGTTGCTGTAGCAGCCCAGTGGCGCCCCCTGGTCACGCAAGAAATCCATGCCTGCCTGCAGGGTGGGAAGGATCTCGTCAAGGTACAGCGAGCGTTCCTCGGACTCGGCCTCCACCCAGTCCTGCCCGGAGCGGATCAACGCGATGTTGTCATGGCCGCGCACCACCACCCGGCCGCCTTTGGCAGGGTCACCACTGACGATGCGCAATTCGCCGTCGGGCAGCATCCAGTCGGTCTGCGACACCGGGAAACGGTCGCGCATGGAGCCCCAGTAGCCATGCTCCTCGATCTCGCCGCTGGTGCTGTCCATTACCGCGCCCACACCCGGCAACCGGTCCTGGAAGGCATACAGCGTTTCGAACTGTTCCGCCCGTGGGGCGATGATCTCGCGGAAATACCCCAGCCCATCCTGCAGCCGCGCTTCGGCGGCCCACCACTGGGCCACTTCCGGTGAGTTCAGCCAGCGGCCATAGGCGGCCGGGTCTTTCCAGTAGCCGACCACCATCAGGTTGTCGTAGCCACTGTTGTCGGTGTGGTGGGTCAGGTCATGGTTCAGCGGGCCATCGGCCAGGCTGAAGCTCGCCACGATCTGGCCCATGGCCTGCAGCGCGGCGGGCTGGTGGTGTTGGCCCTGGTACTGCACGCCCAGGTAAGCCATCACCACCTGCTGCATGTGCTCGCCGGCGCGGGCCACCCACATGGGGAAGGGCGGTTGGTAGTCGTCGGGCACACGGCGGGACAGGCTTCTTGGGCACTTGAGGTGCTTGTCGATCGCGGATTCCATAGGCTGCTCCTTTCTTCTTGATGTTCATCAGGCCGCACGCAATGGCCTTGGAGGGCACCGGGGAAATGGCCGGTGTTGCCTAAACGTTATGCAGCGCAAGGCCCACCCGCTTTGTTCGGCGTGACAACCGATTGGCTGGAAAGGACAGGTTTACCCCAAGGCGGCAGGCGTGTTCGAGGGTGGTGCCGGGCGCTCGCCACGTGCGCCATTGGAGGGCACTTATTGAGGCGTGCTGCTGCCCCGGCAGCGTGGGGCAGCGGTTACCGGGCTGGCGTGGAACTTGCTGAAAAATCGGTTGGCGAGTTGCCCGCGACTCACCCGATTCATGACGCAGTCCGCCTTGTGAGGTAAGTGCCATGCCTGTGCCCAGCCACTACTCGACCGTCGCAGTGGAAGCGCCACGTCGTTTCGATTACTGGAAGGATGTGGTCTGCCAGCATTGCCTCAAGGCCGACAGCCAACCCGCGTCGCAGAGCGATTTCGAAGGCATGCTGGCGGTGAAGGGCATCGGTGCGCTCGAGCTCTATACCCTGTCCTCACCCCTGCATCACTGGGCGCGCAAACCTGGTCACGTGCGCAGCGATCCGAATGACGACCTGTGGCTGGCATTCACCCCAAAAGGCTTCGGCCAATTCGAGCAAGGTGGGCGGCAGGCTGCGTTTTCTGCCGAAGACGTGTTTCTTTACGACGCAGACCAGTGTTTCCGTTTCAGCCTGGGTGGTACCGAAAACCACTTGCTGCGTATCCCCCGGGCGTGGCTGGCTACCCGTGTACCGGCCATCGAGCAACGCACCGGCATGCTGCTGGATCAGCGGCGACCAGGCGTATTGCCATTGCGGGCAATGATTCAGCAGGCAGCCAGCCACGGTACGGTTGGCAGCGACGTGCTCAGCGAGCGCTACGCCGACACCTTGCTCGATTTGCTGGTATTGAGCCTTGAGTGGCAGGACCTGACCGTCACTCAGCACGAACTCGACCTGCATGGCCGGGTCATGCACTACATCCGCCAGCACCTGGCCGACCCCGACCTCAATCTGGAGCGCCTGGCCCAGGCGCATCATGTGTCGACGCGCACCGTTACCCGGGCCTTCGCCCGCCACCAGAAAACCCCGGCGGCGGCCATCTGGAAAGAGCGACTGGATGCCAGCCGCACTGCGTTGGAGCGCGGCCGAGTCAAGAGCATTTCCCAGGCGGCGCTGGATTATGGCTTCAGCGATTTTTCCCACTACAGCCACGCGTTTCGCAAGGCATTTGGTGTGGCGCCGTGCACTTTATTGAACCGGGGCACGAAAGTGTCTTTGGACTGAAACGGCGCTTGCATGCACCACGGCCGTTGTTGCTCAAATGTGTTTTTCCGCGACGGGGACCATTCGCCGCTCCTTCACCGCCTTGTAGGAAAAACTCGAATAGATCTCCTTCACCCCCGGCAGGCGCTGCAGCACCTCACGGGCAAATTCGCCGAAGGACTCCAGGTCGCTGGCCACGATTTCCAGCAAAAAATCGTACCGCCCGGAAATGTGATGGCAGGCGACAATCTCGGGTATCTCCATCAGCCGCTGCTCGAACGCCAGCGCCATGGGCTTGGTGTGGGAATCCATCATGATGCTGACGAAGGCGGTTACCCCGAACCCCAGCGATTTGGGTGAAAGCATGGCCTGATAGCCGGTGATATAGCCGTTCTCTTCAAGCAGCTTGACCCTGCGCCAGCAGGGCGAGGTGGTCAGCGATACCAGGTCGGCGAGCTCGGCGACCGTCAGGCGGGCATTGTTCTGCAAGGCGGCGAGCAGGGCGCGGTCGATGCGGTCCAGAGGTGCAGGCATGGTTTGCCCTCGAGTATTCAGATTTATTGTTTTTGTTCCAAAGCAGCGTAGATAGGCTGGCGATTTTGGAAAAATTCTTGGGTTGCACTGGCATAAGCTTAGAGCAACCTACAAGAGGCAGTTGCCATGCGCGGCTCCGACAACAACACCGGTTTTTCTACGCGGGCGATCCATTACGGGTACGACCCCTTGGCCCAGGGTGGTGCCTTGGTGCCGCCTGTCTACCAAACTGCCACCTATGCCTTCCCGACGGTTGAGTACGGTGCTGCGTGCTTTGCCGGGGAGCAGGCCGGGCATTTCTACAGCCGTATTTCCAACCCCACCCTGGCCCTGCTGGAGCAGCGCATGGCGTCCTTGGAGGGCGGTGAAGCGGGGCTGGCGCTGGCTTCGGGCATGGGTGCCATCACCTCGACGATGTGGACGCTGCTGCGCCCGGGCGACGAGTTGATTGTCGGGCGCACGCTGTATGGCTGCACGTTCGCCTTTCTGCACCATGGCATCGGCGAGTTCGGGGTAAAGGTTCACCACGTGGACCTGAATGACGCGGCGGCGTTGAAGGCGGCGCTCAACGGCCGCACACGCATGGTCTACTTCGAGACACCGGCCAACCCGACCATGCAACTGGTCGACATCGCGGCGGTTGCCGAGGCCGTACGCGGGCGGGATGTGCGGGTGGTGGTCGACAACACCTACTGCACCCCTTACCTGCAACGCCCGCTGGAACTCGGTGCCGACCTGGTGGTGCATTCGGCCACCAAGTACCTGAGCGGTCACGGTGACATTACTGCGGGGCTGGTGGTGGGGCGCCAGGCCTTGGTCGACCGCATCCGCCTGGAGGGGCTCAAGGACATGACCGGGGCGGTGCTGTCGCCCCATGACGCGGCGCTGCTGATGCGCGGCATCAAGACCCTGGCGCTGCGCATGGACCGCCACTGCGCCAATGCCGGGCAGGTGGCGCAGTACCTGGCAGCCCAGCCGCAGGTCGAACTGATCCATTACCCGGGGCTGCCAACCTTTGCCCAGCGTGCGTTGGCCAACCGCCAGATGCGCTTGCCAGGTGGCATGATCGCTTTCGAGCTCAAGGGCGGTATCGAGGCCGGGCGACGGTTCATGAATGCCTTGCAGCTGTTTGCACGGGCCGTGAGCCTGGGGGATGCCGAGTCGTTGGCCCAGCACCCGGCGAGCATGACCCACTCCAGCTACACGCCCCAGGAGCGGGCGCATCACGGCATCTCCGAAGGGCTGGTGCGTTTATCGGTGGGGCTGGAGGATGTGGAGGACTTGTTGGCGGATGTGCAGCAGGCCTTGCGCGCATGTGCCTAGGCTGTTGTAGCCGCGCGCCAGCCACAAAAAAGGCCTCTTGCGAGGCCTTCATTGTGTTCAGCGGTTCAATGCTTGAGCCCGTAGCTCTCGTCCAGCATGCCTGGCGAGTTCGGCGTCTTGGGCGCGTAGTCGCGGGGCACTTCGGCCGTGTCCTTCGGTGGGGTCAGGCGGTCACGGTGACCGTGGGCGCCTTCCGAATGCAGTGCGGCCAGCAGGCGTTGGCGGGTCAGCTCGTCCAGGGCCAGGTGGTTGGCACCGTCGGCCAGGTGATCCTGCACATCCTGGTAGCTCTGGTTCAGCTTCTTAACCAGCACCGCCGTGCTGTTGAAGTGGGTAACTACCTGGTTCTGGTAGCTGTCGAAACGCTGCTGGATGTCATCCAGCTGGCGCTGTGTGCTGCTGGGGGCGGCATTGGGCAACAGGCGGGCCACGACGAAACCTACGACCACGCCAATGACCAGGGCCAGGGTCGGCAACAACCAAACAAGGAGCGAGAGTTCCACGAGTCCTTCCTCTATAAACGGCTTTGCTTTACGTTAACGGCTCAGACCTGCGCTGTATACCGCGAGCGATCGCAAATCAGAACAGAATTCCTCACCTAGACGAATCGACCTCTCCCAAGGTCACGGAGTAGTGCCTTGCTTGTCCGCGAAACCGCCTTGTTCATCGACGGCCCCAGTGGCCCGCTCGAAGCCCTGTACCTGGACGTTGCCGATGCCCGTGGCGCGGTGCTGATCTGCCACCCCAACCCGGTCCAGGGCGGCACCATGCTCAACAAGGTGGTCTCGACGCTGCAACGCACCGCCCGCGATGCTGGCTATGTGACCCTGCGTTTCAACTACCGCGGTGTCGGGCAAAGCGCCGGCACCCATGACATGGGCGCTGGCGAGGTGGCCGATGCACAAGCCGCGGCCGCTTGGCTGCGGGCCACTCACCCTGCGCTGCCATTGGTGTTGATGGGCTTCTCGTTCGGCGGCTTCGTGGCCACCAGCCTGGCCGGCCGCCTGGAAGCCGACGGCGTGACGTTGCAGCACCTGTTCATGATTGCCCCGGCGGTGATGCGCCTGACCGCAGCGTTCCCGCTGCCGGAGCAGTGCCCGATCACGGTGGTGCAGCCCGACGCGGATGAGGTGGTGGAGCCGCAGCTGGTTTACGATTGGTCCCACAACCTGTCGCGCCCCCATGAGCTGCTGAAAGTGGCAGAATGCGGACACTTCTTCCATGGCAAGCTGACCGATCTGAAGGATCTGCTGCTGCCACGCCTTTCGAACTGAGCCAAGCCTGAATAAGCGAACACCCATGACCACGCGCATCCTTACCGGTATCACCACCACCGGCACTCCGCACCTGGGCAACTATGCCGGTGCCATCCGCCCGGCGATTCGTGCCAGCCAGCAGCCCGGCGCCGACTCGTTCTATTTCCTGGCCGACTACCACGCGCTGATCAAGTGCGACGACCCGCTGCGCATTCAGCGCTCGCGCCTTGAAATCGCCGCCACCTGGCTGGCCGGTGGCCTGGACCCGAACACGGTGACCTTCTACCGCCAGTCCGACATCCCGGAAATCCCCGAGCTGACCTGGCTGCTGACCTGCGTTGCCGCCAAGGGCCTGCTTAACCGCGCCCATGCCTACAAGGCCTCGGTGGACAAGAACGTGGAAAACGGCGAAGACCCGGATGCCGGCGTTTCCATGGGCCTGTTCAGCTACCCGGTGCTGATGGCGGCAGACATCCTGATGTTCAACGCCAACAAGGTGCCGGTGGGCCGTGACCAGATCCAGCACGTGGAAATGGCTCGCGACATCGGCCAGCGCTTCAACCACCTGTTCGGCCAGGGTCAGGACTTCTTCGCCCTGCCAGAGGCCGTGATCGAGGAAAGTGTTGCGACCCTGCCGGGCCTGGATGGGCGCAAGATGTCCAAGAGCTACGACAACACCATCCCGCTGTTCACCAGCGCCAAGGACATGAAGGATGCGATCTCGCGCATCGTCACCGACTCGCGCGCCCCTGGCGAGGCGAAAGACCCGGACAACGCGCACCTGTTCACCCTGTTCCAGGCGTTCTCCACGCCAGCGCAATGCACCGAGTTCCGCGCGGAGCTGGAGCAAGGCCTGGGCTGGGGTGAAGCAAAACAGCGCCTGTTCCAGTTGCTGGACGGCCAGTTGGCCGAAAAGCGCGAGTACTACCACCAGTTGATCGCCCGCCCGGCCGACTTGGAAGACATCCTGCTGGCGGGTGCTGCCAAGGCGCGCAAAATCGCCACCCCGTTCCTTGAGCAACTGCGTGAAGCGGTAGGCTTGCGCTCGTTCCGTAGCAGCGTACAGGCTGCCGCCGACGTGAAGAAAAAGGCCGCCAAAAGTGCCCGCTTCGTCAGCTTCCGTGACGAAGACGGCAGCTTCCGCTTCCGCCTGCTGGCCGCCGATGGCGAGCAACTGCTGCTGTCGCGCAGTTTTGCCGACGGCAAGAGCGCCGGGGCTGTAAGCAAACAGCTGCAGCAGGGTGGCGAGGCCGATGTACGCGCCGAGGGCCTGGGCTTTGGCCTGTGGTTGAACGGCGAGCAGGTTGCCGACGGGCCGCAATGCAGCAGCGTCGAGGCCCGTGATGCGGCCATCGACAGCCTGCGTGCAGCCCTGCAGCCGCAACAAGGCTGAATGTAGGAAATGCACTCAGGCTGAGGCATTTCGCCGCAAGTCTGATTGCCATTAAGCGGGCCGGTCGCTACAGTGACGGCCCGTTTTTTGTTGCCTCGCTAACGAATCATGACTCCCTTAGAACGCTATCAAGCAGATCTGAAACGTCCCGACTTCTTCCATGACGCGGCGCAGGAAAATGCGGTGCGTCACCTGCAGCGCCTGTACGACGACCTGGTGCATGCACAGAACAGCAAGCCAGGCATGTTCGGCAAACTGTTTGGCAAAAAGGAGCAGACCCCGGTCAAGGGCCTGTACTTCTGGGGTGGGGTAGGGCGAGGCAAGACCTACCTGGTCGATACCTTCTACGAGGCGCTGCCGTTCAAGCAGAAGATGCGCACGCACTTCCACCGCTTCATGAAGCGGGTGCACGAGGAAATGAAAACCCTCAAGGGCGAGAAGAACCCGCTGACCATTATTGCCAAGCGCTTCAGCGAAGAGGCCAAGGTCATCTGCTTCGACGAATTCTTCGTGTCGGATATCACCGATGCCATGATCCTCGGCACCTTGATGGAAGAACTGTTCAAGAACGGTGTATCGCTGGTGGCCACGTCCAACATCGTGCCGGACGGCCTCTACAAGGACGGCCTGCAACGTGCGCGCTTCCTGCCGGCCATTGCCATGATCAAGCAGTACACCGACGTGGTGAACGTCGACAGCGGGGTCGATTACCGCTTGCGCCACCTGGAGCAGGCCGAACTGTTCCATCACCCGCTCGATGAAGCCGCTCAGCAGAGCATGCGCGCCAGCTTCAAGGCGCTGACGCCTGAGTGCACCCAGGCGGTGGAAAACGATGTACTGATGATCGAGAACCGCCCGATCCACGCGCTGCGCACCTGCGACGACGTGGCCTGGTTCGACTTCCGCGCCCTGTGCGACGGGCCGCGCAGCCAGAACGACTACATCGAACTGGGCAAGATCTTCCATGCCGTGTTGCTGAGCAATGTGGAGCAGATGGGCGTCGCTACCGACGACATTGCCCGCCGCTTCATCAACATGGTGGACGAGTTCTACGACCGCAACGTCAAGCTGATCATCTCAGCCGAGGTTGAGCTCAAAGACCTGTACACCGGCGGGCGCCTGAGCTTCGAGTTCCAGCGCACGCTCAGCCGGCTGCTGGAAATGCAGTCCCACGAGTTCCTCTCTCGCCCCCACAGGCCCTAGCGGGCAGCTGCAAGCGGCAAGCTATAAGCTGCAAGCTAAAGCCAGTGCAGTGTACGCGCTGCTGTGGCTTTTTCTTGCAGCTTGCAGCTTGCAGCTTGCAGCTTATAGCTTGCCGCTGCAGGCGGCCCCTAGGCCTCCTGCATGAATTGCTGGCGATACTGGTTGGGTGACAGTTCGGTGTGCTGGCGGAACAGCCGCGCGAAGAAACTGGCATCGTCGTAGCCCACCTCGTAACTGATGGTCTTGATGCTCTTGCGGGTGCTGGACAACAACCCCTTGGCTGTCTCGATCCGTAGGCGTTGCAGGTAATGCAGCGGCTTGTCGCCTGTGGCGCCCTGGAAGCGGCGCATGAAGTTGCGGATGCTCATGCCGTGGTTGCGTGCCACGTCCTCGAAGCGGAACTTGTCTGCGAAATGCTCTTCGAGCCAGTGCTGGATCTGCAGGATGATCAGGTCCTGGTGCAGCTTCTGGCCACCAAAGCCCATGCGCCCCGGCGAGTAGTTGCGCTGCACCTCGTAAAGGATGTCGCGGGATACCGCACGTGCCACGTTGGCCCCGCAGAAACGCTCGATCAGGTAGATGTACAGGTCGCACGCAGATGTAGCGCCGCCGGCACAATACAGGTTGTCGGCATCGGTCAGGTGCTTGTCCTGGTTCAGGCGGATCCTCGGAAAGCGTTCGGCGAAGCTGGCGAAGAATCGCCAGTAGGTGGTGGCCTCCTTGCCATCCAGCAGGCCGGACTCGGCCAGCCAGAACACCCCGCTTGCCTCTGCGCACAGCACCGCGCCGCGGGCATGTTGTGCCCTTAGCCAGGGCAATACCTGGGGATAGCGTTGCAGCAGGTTGTCGAAATCGTCCCAGAAGGCCGGCAGGATGATCACATCCGCATCTTCCAGCCCACCGTCCACGGGCAATTGCACATTGCTGAAACTTTCCACGGGCAGGCCGTCAGGGCTGACCAGGTGAATCTCGAACATGGGCTGCAAGCCCAGGCCCAGCTGCTTGCTGTAACGCAGGCTGGCGAGGTGGAAGAAGTCCTTGGCCTGCATCAAGGTAGAAGCGAACACCTTGTCAATGGCCAGGATGCTGACGCGCCGCAGCGACGCGGGGGGTTGGGTAAACATCATTGTCATTGTTCTTATAGGGTGGAGTGGTCAATCACTGGCTGGATCGTCTTATTTTTTTCGGCCAGCGGCAAGGGGGGGCAGCGGCAAGCTGCAAGCGGCAAGCGGCAAGCGGCAAGCAGCAAGCAGCAAGCGGTGAGCTGCTAGCTGCAAGCTGCAAGCTAGGCGGCTGCGGCTTACGGTGCCGGGTTGGGTTGGTCCTGGTGGATAGCCTCGATTGCGGCCAAGAGTTCGTCGCTCAGGGTCAGTGACAGGCTGGCCAGGTTGCTGTCCAGCTGCTCCAGGCTGGTGGCACCGATGATGTTGCTGGTCACGAAGGGTTGGCGGGTGACGAAGGCCAGGGCCATCTGCGCCGGGTCCAGGCCGTGCTCGCGGGCCAGTTGCACGTAACGGCTGCAGGCATGGGTGGTCTGCGGGTTGGAGTAGCGGGCGAAGCGGCTGAACAGGGTCAGGCGCGCGTTTTGCGGCCGGGCACCGTTCTCGTACTTGCCCGACAGCATGCCGAAGGCCAGGGGCGAGTAGGCCAGCAGGCCGCACTGTTCACGGATCGCGACCTCGGCCAAGCCCACCTCGAAGCTGCGGTTGAGCAGGTTGTAGGGGTTCTGGATCGAAACGGCGCGTGGCCAGCCCCGGCTCTCGGCCAGCTGCAGGAACTTCATGGTGCCCCACGGCGTTTCGTTGGACAGGCCGATGTGGCGGATCTTGCCCGCGCGCACCTGCTCGTCCAGCACCTCGAGGGTTTCTTCCAGCGGCGTGAAGTGGTCCTGGGGCAGGTGCTGGTAGCCCAGCTTGCCGAAGAAGTTGGTGCTGCGCTCGGGCCAGTGCAGCTGGTACAGGTCGATGCGGTCTGTTTGCAGGCGCTTGAGGCTTTCGTCCAGGGCCGCGACGATGTGCTGGCGGTTATGCCTGAGCTGGCCATCGCGGATGTGGCTGATGCCATTGCCGGGGCCCGCCACCTTGCTGGCCAGCACCCAGTCGTCACGGTCACCCTGGCTGGCAAACCAGTTGCCGATGACGCGCTCGGTGGCCGCGTAGGTCTCGGGGCGCGGCGGCACCGGGTACATTTCGGCGGTGTCGATGAAGTTGATGCCGGCGGCCTTGGCGCGGCCAATCTGGGCAAAGGCCTCGGCCTGATCGTTCTGTTCGCCCCAGGTCATGGTGCCCAGGCACAGGGCGCTGACGTTGAGGTCGGTACGGCCGAGCTGGCGGTATTCCATCGGTTGCATACTCCTTCAGAAAGTTTGTTCATCAAAGCAGGTTGAAATTTTTCGCGCAATCTGGATAATTCAGCGCCTCTCCGTGTGGCGGAAGTGATGCACCACCACGCAGGAAGAACCCCGTCGAACATTGGCGTGCCTGACCCGAGCCCCCAAAAGCGTCAGCGTTCGGCTGCGCGCTTGCCCTTGGCAAGCCGTGCACTATCCAGTAAGATTCGCCGTCTATTTTTCGCTGGGCGGCCTCTGAGGCTTTAGAGAATGAAAACTTTTACTGCTAAACCGGAAACAGTAAAGCGCGAGTGGTTCGTAGTCGACGCCGCTGGCCAGACCCTGGGTCGTCTGGCTACCGAAATCGCTAGCCGTCTGCGTGGCAAACACAAGCCAGAATACACTCCTCACGTTGACACCGGCGACTACATCGTCGTCATCAACGCCGAGCAGATTCGTGTAACGGGTGCCAAGTCTTCCGACAAAATGTACTACTCCCACTCCGGTTTCCCGGGCGGCATCAAGGAAATCAACTTCGAGAAGTTGATCGCCAAGGCCCCTGAGCGTGTTATCGAAACCGCGGTCAAAGGCATGCTGCCTAAGAACCCGCTGGGTCGCGACATGTACCGTAAGCTGAAAGTGTACGCGGGTGCAGCTCACCCACACACTGCTCAGCAGCCTCAAGAACTGAAGATCTAACGGGATAGTTCATTATGTCGGCGACTCAAAATTACGGCACTGGCCGTCGCAAGACCGCAACCGCTCGCGTATTCCTGCGTCCGGGTACTGGTAACATCTCCATCAACAACCGTTCTCTGGACGTGTTCTTCGGTCGTGAAACCGCTCGCATGGTTGTTCGTCAGCCACTCGAGCTGACCGAAAGCGTCGAGAAGTTCGACATCTACGTTACCGTTTCCGGTGGTGGTGTCAGCGGTCAGGCCGGTGCGATCCGTCACGGTATCACCCGCGCCCTGATGGAATACGACGAAACCCTGCGTGGCGCTCTGCGTCGTGCTGGCTACGTCACCCGCGACGCTCGTGAAGTCGAGCGTAAGAAAGTGGGTCTGCGTAAAGCGCGTAAGCGTCCTCAGTACTCCAAGCGTTAATACCGCTTCGGCAGTCGAAAAAAGCCCGGTTCCTTGGAACCGGGCTTTTTTTTTCGCCTGAACTAACCTGTCAGCATGTCGGTGACCGCTTGTCGCATAGACGCAGATCAAGCAAAGCGTGGGTTGTCCCCCTGCACCGGGGTAATCACCTTGTCAGTGTGTGGATTTGTTTCTTACCATGGCGGCCAATTTTTAGCGCACTGACACAACCTAAGTACGAGCCTGGTTCAACAGGCCAAGCAAGCTGATGGGAGAGGACTGAATGAGCAATGACGGCGTCAACGCAGGCCGGCGCCGCTTCCTCGTAGCCGCGACATCCGTGGTCGGGGCAGCGGGAGCAGTGGGGGCTGCGGTACCGTTCGTGGGGTCATGGTTCCCCAGCGCCAAGGCGAAAGCCGCAGGTGCACCGGTAAAGGTCAATATCGCCAAGGTTGAGCCAGGGCAGCAAATGGTCGCCGAATGGCGAGGCCAGCCAGTATTCATCGTGCGGCGAACGGACGAGATCCTCGGCAATCTGAAAAAAATCACCGGCGAGTTGTCCGACCCGGATTCCAAAGCCTCGGTGCAGCCGACCTACGTCGACCCGCAAGTGCGCTCCATCAAGCCTGAAATTCTCATCCTGGTAGGGCTGTGTACGCATCTGGGCTGCTCCCCCACCTTCCGTCCCGAAGTTGCACCCGCCGATCTGGGCCCCAAGTGGGTCGGTGGCTACTTCTGCCCCTGCCACGGTTCCCACTACGACCTGGCCGGGCGTGTTTACAAATCGCAGCCTGCCCCTCTTAACCTGCCAGTGCCACCGCACTCCTATGAGTCGGATGAGATCGTCGTCATTGGCGTCGACCAGGAGAATGCATGATGAGCAAATTCATGGACTGGGTCGACGCACGCTTCCCCGCCACCAAGATGTGGGAAGAACACCTCAGCAAGTACTACGCGCCCAAGAACTTCAACTTCCTGTACTTCTTCGGTTCCCTGGCGCTGCTGGTGCTGGTCAACCAGATCGTGACCGGTGTGTGGCTGACCATGAGCTTTACACCGTCGGCCGAGGAGGCGTTTGCCTCGGTCGAGTACATCATGCGCGATGTGGAATACGGCTGGATTCTGCGTTACCTGCACTCCACAGGGGCGTCGGCGTTCTTCATCGTGGTGTACCTGCACATGTTCCGCGGTCTGCTCTACGGCTCTTACCAGAAGCCCAGAGAGTTGGTCTGGCTGTTCGGCATGCTGATCTACCTGGCGCTGATGGCGGAGGCCTTCATGGGCTACCTGCTGCCTTGGGGCCAGATGTCGTACTGGGGCGCACAGGTGATCATCTCGCTGTTTGGCGCCATTCCGGTGATCGGCGATGACCTCACCCAGTGGATCCGTGGTGACTACCTGATTTCCGGCATCACCCTGAACCGCTTCTTCGCCCTGCATGTGGTTGCGTTGCCGATCGTCATCCTGGGCCTGGTGGTGCTGCATATCCTGGCGCTGCACGAGGTGGGCTCGAACAACCCCGATGGCGTCGACATCAAGAAGCACAAGGACGAAAACGGTATTCCGCTGGATGGCATTCCGTTCCACCCTTACTACACCGTGAAAGACATCGTAGGCGTGGTGGTGTTCCTGTTCGTGTTCTGCTCCGTGGTGTTCTTCTTCCCGGAAATGGGCGGTTACTTCCTGGAAAAACCCAACTTCGAGCAAGCCAACGCCTTCAAGACGCCCGAACACATTGCCCCTGTCTGGTACTTCACACCGTTCTACGCCATTCTGCGCGCGGTGCCTGACAAGCTGATGGGCGTGATTGCCATGGGTGCCGCCATTGCCGTGTTGTTCGTACTGCCCTGGCTCGACCGCAGCCCGGGGCGCTCCATGCGCTACAAAGGCTGGATCAGCAAGCTCTTCCTGCTGGTGTTCTGTGTTGCCTTCGTGATCCTGGGTGTCCTGGGCGTACTGGCACCGACCCCGGGGCGTACCTTGTTGTCGCAGGTGTGCACGGTGTTGTATTTCGCCTACTTCCTGCTGATGCCGTTCTACACAAGGCTCGAGAAGACCAAACCGGTTCCGGAAAGGGTGACTGGCTGATGAAAAAGTTGATTGCAGTATTTTTGCTGGCCGTGATGCCTGCCATTGGATTCGCCGCTGAACACGGGGTAGAGCTGGACAAGGTCGATATCGACCTGGCTGACAAGGCCGCCATGCAGGACGGTGCACGCACCTTCGCCAACTATTGCATGGGTTGCCACAGTGCCAAGTTCCAGCGTTATGAGCGGGTGGCCGACGACCTGGGCATCCCACACGATGTGATGCTCGACAACCTGGTGTTCACCGGTGCCAAGATTGGTGACCACATGCAGATTGGCATGAAGCCCGCTGATGCCAAGACCTGGTTCGGTGCGGCACCACCCGACCTGACCCTGGTGGCGCGCGTGCGTGGTACCGACTGGCTGTACAGCTACCTGCGGGCCTTCTACGAGGACCCGTCGCGCCCTTACGGGGTGAACAACAAGGTGTTCCCAAACGTTGGCATGCCTAACGTGCTGGTTGGCCTGCAGGGCAATCAGGTCATCGGTTGCAAGCAGGTGCAGACGGTGGTGGATGGGAAGAAACAATTTGACCCATTGACCGGCAGCCCTTTGACCCATGAGGCCTGCGACCAGCTGACCATCACGCCGAATTCCGGTACCCTGACGACCGAGCAGTTCGACGAGAAGGTCAAGAACCTGGTGACCTTCCTGGCCTATTCGGCCAACCCGGTCAAACTGGAAAGCCAGCGCATTGGTACTTACGTGTTGCTGTACCTGGCTTTCTTCTTCGTATTTGCCTACTTGCTCAAGCGTGAATACTGGAAGGACGTGCATTGATCACGCAGTAGTCTCTGGTTGTTGAACGCGCCCGCCGCTGATGCCGGTGTACCCGGTTGCACGTGGCAACAGCCGTTTGCT